>DAITAE010000284.1:0-2219 GCA_036824445.1 Streptosporangiaceae bacterium
CCGTCCTGCATGACCTGGGCCTCGAGCCCGGCCGTGCCGTCAGTGTCCCATTCCGCTACACGCCCGTCAGACAGGGTCACCCGCACCCCGAACTGAAAGGTGCCGACTTCGGCGAAGTGCGCGTTGATGCCGCGGTCGCGAAGCGCGTCGGCGATCCTGCGGGCCCGATTCTCCTCCATTGCCTCAAAATACGTGCCGCTGGCGGGTACCCGGGCACGATCGCCGGGGCCAAGGCGCCGCTGGTCGATGCCCGGTCCCTGCTGCGTCCGGTGCCTCATCCCTGCTGCGGCTGGATGCCCGGTCCCTCCTCCGTATTAGCCGCATGCCGGGTGCGCGCAGATGAACGCAGCGATCACCTCCCCGAGCCACACGCCGTCGTCCTCCTGCAGGAAGTGCCCGGCCCCAGCGATCACCGGATGCTCCAGGCCGGCGGCCCCGGGGATGGTGCGCTTCAAGATGTCGGCCATGCCGCCGGTGATCGGGTCGCGGTCGCTGAACGCGACCAGGAACGGGCGGTCCCAGGCCGCCAGCCGCTGCCATGCCGCGCGGTTGGCCGGCGCCGCCGGGTCGTCCGGTGAGGTGGGCACCAGGCCAGGCATGGCCCGCGGCCCGGCGAGGAAGCTCTCGTCGGGGAACGGCGCGTCGTAGGCGGCGAGCACGTGATCGGGCAGCTTCGTTTGGCAGCCGGACTGGACCAGCCGTGACACGCTCAGCGTCGGTGCGGTGCGCACGACCTCGCGGAACCTCAGCCAGACGTCCGGCATGGGATGATCCCCGGTGGGCAGGCCGGTGTTCGCCGCCACCACACGCGTGAACCGGTCCGGATGCTCGGCGACCAGCCGCAGCCCGATCAGGCCGCCCCAGTCCTGCCCGACCAGGGTCAGCCCCCGCAGGTCCAGCCGGTCGAAGGCGAACGCGCGGACCCAGTCCACGTGCCGTGCGTAGCTGTGGTCGGCGATCGCGGCCGGCTTGTCCGACCGGCCGAACCCGATCAGATCGGGGGCGATCGCCCGGAAACCGGCCTCGGCCAGCACCGGCATCACGGTGCGGTACAGGAACGACCAGCTCGGCTCCCCGTGCAGCAGCAGCACCGGCTCGCCGTCGGCGGGCCCGGTCTCCACGTAGGCCATCCACAGGTCGCCGACGTTCACGTAACGAGGGTCGTAGCCGATGCCCGGCAGGCCCGCGAAGCGATGGTCGGGGGTACGGAGGACGCGCACCCGGTCATGATGCCACGGCGTGGTCAGCCCGCTACGGTAGACGCCATGGCGGACAGACGCCCGGCCGGGCGGGGCGCGCGTTGAGCGCGGGGGAGGAAGCGCCGTCGGCCGACCCCGGTTCGGGGACCGACCGCCTGGTGGCGCGGGCCCTGTCGGCGGGCGACCCGACGGGGTGGTTCGAGCCCCTGTACGCGGCGGCGGAGGAGGGCACCGCGGTCGTGCCATGGGACCGCGGCGCGCCCCATTGGCTGCTCACCGCGTGGGCAGAGGAGAAGGTGCTGAACGGCGGTGCGCGGCGGGCGCTCGTCGTCGGCTGCGGGCTCGGCGCGGACGCGGAGTACATCGCAGGCCGGGGATTCGCCGTGGTCGCCTTCGACATCTCCGCCAGCGCGATCCGGGCGGCACGGCGGCGTTTCCCCGGCTCTGCCGTGGACTACCGGGTCGCGGATCTGCTGGACCCGCCCGCCGAGTGGCGGGAGGCGTTCGACCTGGTGGTGGAGAGCCAGACCGTCCAGTCGCTGCCCGACCCGCCGCGCCGGGACGCGATCGCCCGCATCGGGCACATGGTGGCGCCGGGCGGGACGCTGGTCGTCATCGCGCTGGCCCGGGCGGACGGCGAGGAGCCCGGCCCGTGGCCACCGTGGCCGATCACCCGCGCTGAGGTCGGGGCCTTCGCGGAGACCGGCCTGGAGCCGGTCCGGATCGACAACGTGGCCGATGCCGGGCATCAGCCCCCGGGCCGCCGCTGGGTGGCCGAGTTCCGCCGCCCCGGTGGCTGACCGACGTTCTGGCCCGGGTGGCTGAGCTGCGTTCCAGCCCCCGGCTGGGCCGCGTTCCAGCCCTCCGGTGGCTGAGCCGCCCGGCACCCCGGACCGGCGAGCGGTTCACCCGCCGTCAGCGCCTCCTGGCGCGGGGCCAGCGCCTCTTGCCGCCCGGTGCAGCCGGGTGACGGAGGTGGACCTTGCCGATGTTCGTGGTCACGTCGAGCCGGACGAGGGG
>DAITAE010000284.1:2319-6346 GCA_036824445.1 Streptosporangiaceae bacterium
GAACCGTCCCGTGTCGATGCCGCCGGCGGCGTACAGCTCCGTCAGGAACTCGGTGGCCCGGCGCTGGTCATCCTCGTTCATGAACGCGCGGGCCGTCAGGCCGTGCCGCAGCGGGGGCACAGGCCGAACAGTTCCACGGTGTGGTCGACCGCGGTGAACCCGGCCTCGGCCGCCACCTTGGCGGCCCACTGTTCCACGGCCCGCCCCTCGACCTCCACGCTGGCGCCGCAGACCCGGCAGATCAGGTGATGGTGGTGGGCCTCGCTGCGGCACTGCCGGTACAGCGTCTCCCCGCTGGCCTCGCGGATGGTGTCCACCCGGCCGTCCTCGCTGAGCACCTGCAAGTGCCGGTAAACGGTGGTGAGGCCGATCCGCTCGCCCCGGCGGCGCAGCTCGGCGTGGATCTGCTGGGCGCTCCAGAAGCCCGGCAGGCTGCCGAGGACCGAGGCCAGCGCCTCGGCCTGCCGGGTGCCGCGCACCCGCGTGCCCCGGCCCCAGTCGGGCTTGGCCGGCGTGCTCACAACCGCACCGTAGCAGTCCCCCGGGCCTGCATCCCGGCGTCGCGTTGCCCCTGCCGCCGCGCCGCGAGCCGTCGGCCTCGGCCCGCCTGCCCTGCCCACGCGGTCCAGGCGCGGGCGGCGAGGTATCCCGCGAAGGCGAGGCTCGTGACGTAGAAGCTGACCGGGTAGGGCGTGTAGTACGACAGCGTCAGCGAGATCCAGGTAATGAGCACGGCCAGGCAGCCCGACAGGCCCAGGGCGGTGGCCGGGCGGCGGGCGATCCGCTCGGCGATGGCACCCGGCGCCACCAGCAGCGCGAAGATCAGCAACACCCCGGAGACCTGCACGGCCTCGCTGACGGCCAGCGCCATCAGCAGCATGAAGCCGATGCCGATGGCTCCCACCGGGATGCCGCGGGCCTGGGCGACCTCTTCGTCCAGCGAGGCGAAGAGCAGCGGCCGGAAGATGGCCGTGAGCGCGGCGAGCACGATCACACTTGTGCCGATCGTGATCAGGACCGCGCCGGTGGTGATCCCGAATATCTGCCCGAACAGGATCGAGTAGGCGTTCTGCGCGTTGCCCGTATACAGGCTGATGAACAGGTAGCCCAGGCCCAGCGACGCGGCCATGACCAGGCCGATCACCACATCCCGCCCGCGCAGCCGCTTGCCGAGCGTGCCCATCGCCCCGCTGGCGGCCAGGCTGAGCGCCGCCACACCGAGCACGGGGCTGAACCCCAGCAGCACTGCGCCGGCGGCGCCGGCGAAGCCGATGTGGGAGATCGCGTGCGCGGCGAAGCTTGACTGGCGCAGCACCACGAAGTAGCCGATCAGGCCCGCCACGATCGCCGAGGCGGTTCCCGCGGCGAATGCGTTGCGCATGAAGGCGAAGCTGAGCATGTCCTGGACGTCGGCGACGATATTCCAGCCGGGTCCGGGGGTGAAGGCGGGGACCTGGGCGGCCGTGGTGATCATGACTGGACCCCGGCCGGAGTGGAGGGTGAGTGGGGATGGGCCGTCTCCGCTTCCAGTCCGACCACGAACACGCGGCCGCGGGAGTCGGTGAGCACTTCGACCTCGGCCTGGTAAAGGCGGGAGAGGTTCTCGCTCGTGATCACCTCAGCCGGGGTGCCGATGCTGACACTTCCCCCGGCGATGTACATGACTCGATCGGTGACCGGCAGCACCGGGTTGATGTCGTGGGTAACCAGCACCACGGCGAACCCCTGCTCGGCGCGCAGGTCGGCGACAAGCTGGCTCACCTCCTGCTGGCTGCGCAGGTCGAGACTGGCCAGCGGCTCGTCAAGAAGCAGCAGCCGGGGACGGGTGACCAGTGCCTGGGCGAGCTGCAGCCGCTGCTGCTCGCCGCCGGACAGCCGGCCCACGGCCCGGCGCGCGTAGCCGGCGGCGCCGACCGCGGCCAGCGCCTCGGCTACCGCTTCCCGGCGCTGCCTGCCCGCGCGCGGGGAGAGCCGCACTCCCCAGCGGTGTCCGTCCACGCCCAGTCCCACGATGTCCTCGGCGCTGATGGACAGATCCGGGTCGAGCGCGCGGCGCTGCGGCACGTACCCGATGCCGGGATTGCCCCGCTCCGGCGGCCCGCCGAACACCCGCAGGGTACCGTCGGCGGGCGCCAGCAGGCCCAGTACCATGCGCAGCAGCGTGGACTTGCCCGCCCCGTTGGGGCCTAGCACGGTGAGGAACTCCCCGGCGCCGACGCTGAAGTCGGCGCCCGACCAGATGATCTTCCCGCCGTACCCGGAGGCCAGCCCGGAAGCCTCGATCACCGCGCGCGGCTCCCGCCCGGCCCGGGGCCCGGCGGGCGGGACGGGCTGGGTGGTGCTCATCATGGCGCTCCCCCTCCCAGGGCATGGCGGAGTGCCGTCAGCTCGCCGGAGAACCACGTCTGGAAGGTCGCCCCCGGGGGCTGGATCGTTTCGGTGACGCCGACCACCGGGATGTGGCTGCGCGCGGCGAGCTCGCGGATGCTGGTGGTCAGCGCGGTGGCGGTCTGCTTGTTGTACACGAGCACGTCGGCCTGCCGTGCGGAAAGCTGCCGCGTCATCTCCGCCACGCTGGCCGCCGGCGGGTCGTTGCCCTCCGACACGGCGTTCATGAACGCTGGCGGGGTGATCAGTTTCAGCCCCAGGTAGCGCGCGAGGTAGACGACGATGCTTTCGGTCGAGGCCACCGGCTTGCCGGCGTCGGTGCTCCGGATCTGTGCGAGCTGGGCCCGGATGCCCGCGAACGCCGCATCGGTGGCCTTGCGCCGGGCGGTGAAGTAGGCCTTGCCGCCGGGGTCGAGCGCCTTCAGGTCCGCCTCGATGTGATTCTCCGCGGCGGTGACGTAGTCCGGGTTGTACCACAGATGGGGGTTGTCCCCGGGGTGCTTGCCCAGGTAGGAGCCGACGTTGAAAACCCGGCGGTCCGGGTTGGGGCTGGCGGCGAGCAGCTTGCCCATCCAGTCGTCGTAACCTGCGCCGTTCTGGATCACGTATTCGGCCTCGGCCACGTCGCGAGCGGCCGAGGCGGAGCTCTCATAATCATGGGGATCGGTGCTGGGGTCGGTGACGATGCTGATCACGCGCACCCGCGCTCCGCCCAGCTGGCTGACCAGGCTCCCCCAGAAGTTCTCGGCGGCGATGACGTCGACCACCCGGGATTGCGCTGGCGTGCCCGCCCCGCTAGCGGCGCCGCAGGCGGTGGTCAGCATGGTCACTGCGACCGGACCCGCTGCGGCAGCCAGCCACCGCGATGCCCGGCTCCGCCGTGTGCCCGGGCAGCGGGACCTGGCGCGCCCGCCATGGCAGCGGCGCCACGGCGGCCCGGTCATGCCATGTGGCCGCCCGCCCGTGTCACATGGCCGGCCGGTGATGGCCCGTCGCCCACGCATGGCATGTCTCATTGCTGCCCGTCCAGCTCGCCCCGGCTTGGTGAAAACGATAGTGGGAATCATATTCATTAACTAGGTGGAGAGCAACCGCATCGGGCGGGATGGCGAGCGCACCGGATCCGGGCGTGGCTGCACGACGGCGGGTGCACCGGACCCGGCGTGGCCAAGTGGGGTGCACCGGACCCGGCGTGACTAAGCCGGGGTGTACTGGACCCGGCGTGGCTGAACGGTGTGGTGGCGGGCAGGCTGGGGGTAACAGACGGCCACAGGAAGGCTCACATGAACCGGCTCAGCGATGCGACCAGCCCCTACCTGCTCCAGCACGCGGGCAACCCGGTGAACTGGTGGCCCTGGAGCGACGAAGCGTTCGCGGAGGCGCGGGCACGGGATGTGCCTGTGCTGCTCTCGGTCGGCTACGCGGCCTGCCACTGGTGCCACGTGATGGCACATGAGTCCTTCGAGGATCCCGAAACCGCCGAACTGCTGAACGAGAACCTTGTAGCTATCAAGGTGGATCGCGAGGAGCGCCCCGACGTGGACGCGGTCTACATGGCAGCCACCCTGGCGATGACGGGCCAGGGTGGCTGGCCGATGACCGTGTTCATGACACCGGACGGCGAGCCGTTCTACTGCGG
>DAITAE010000797.1:0-1868 GCA_036824445.1 Streptosporangiaceae bacterium
GGCCTCGATCTGGTCCCCGCCGTGCCCGGTGATGCTGATGGTCTCGGCCATCATCGCGTCGTACATCGCCGTACCTTCCTCACGTCCGTCGGTGCCCGCAATAGTTGCTTGTCCCGTGCTAATAGTGCCAGCCGAAGGGCGCAACCGGCCAAGGGTCCACGTAGCGCCGGGGCTGGAGTGCAAGACTTGCCGCATGGGATACCTCGCCGCCGCTGACCGTTACCAGCATGTCGGATACCGCCGCTGCGGGCGCAGCGGGGTCATGCTGCCGGAAGTCTCGCTCGGGCTCTGGCAGAACTTCGGGGACGAACGGCGGCTCGATACGCAGCGGGCGATCATCCGGCGGGCGTTCGACCTGGGTGTCACGCATTTCGACCTGGCAAACAACTACGGGCCGCCGTACGGCTCGGCGGAGCGGAACTTCGGCCGGATCCTGCGTGAGGACCTGCGGCCCTACCGCGACGAGCTGATCATCTCGACCAAGGCGGGCTACGACATGTGGCCCGGGCCCTACGGCGACTGGGGGTCCCGGAAGTACCTGCTGGCGAGTCTGGACCAGTCGCTGGCCCGGATGGGCCTGGAGTACGTGGACATCTTCTACAGCCACCGCGCCGACCCGGACACGCCGCTGGAGGAGACCATGGGCGCGCTGGCCACCGCGGTCACCTCGGGCAAGGCGCTGTATGCGGGGATCTCGTCCTACTCTGCCGAGCGGACCGCGCAGGCGGCCGCCATCTTGCGCCAGCTCGGCACGCCGCTGCTGATTCACCAGCCGTCCTATTCGATGCTCAACCGCTGGATCGAGGATGGTCTGCTGGACACGCTGGCCGCCGAGGGTGTCGGCTGCATCGCGTTCTCGCCTCTCGCGCAGGGCGTGCTCACCGGGAAGTACCTCGCCGGCGTGCCGACCGGCTCGCGCGCGAGCCAGGATGGCTCGCTTTCAGCGGATCAGCTGAGCGAGGAGAACCTGGCGCGGGTCTCCGGGCTCAACGACATCGCGCTCGCCCGCGGCCAGTCGCTGGCGCAGATGGCGCTGAGCTGGGTGCTGCGTGACCAGCGGGTCACGTCGGCGCTGATCGGCGCGAGCAGCGTGGCCCAGCTGGAGGAGAATCTGGCCGCGGCCGGCCAGGCCGACTTCAGCGAGTCTGAGCTCGCGGCGATCGACCGCTACGCGACCGAGGGCCACCTCAACATCTGGGCCGCCTCCAGCGAGGCTCCGCCGGCGCAGCGGCGCTGAACGTGACGAAGAGGTGGAACACCGCTACCCCATGCGAGATGCTCGGGTGCGAGGCCAATGGCGCCGAGCTCCGGGAAGGCAGGGAATTAGTGGGGACCACCGCAGCCGGTTTGGCGCTGATCGTCGGCGTCGTCGGGGTCTTTATCGGCTGGAACGCCCGCAGCGCCCGGGGCGCCCACAGCGACGTCAAGTTGCTCAAGGGAAGGCTCCCCGCCTCCCGCGGGGCGCGCAACCGCGCCGGCCTGTGGTCACTGGGCCTCATCGTGCTCACCCTGCTCGCGCTGAGCGCGCTGATCCGCGGCTAGGCGTTAGCCCTCCCCGGCGATCTGCGAGCCCGGCCGTGCGAGCGGACCGGCGGGCACTACGGGATGTCCCGTCATCATGCCCGATGGCGAATAATCACGACCGCTGGCGAACGTCTTCCCCGTCGGCAGGCGCGTCCTAGCTGGTACGCCTCTCCCCTGGCTAGCCCTCCCCTGCAGCGGAGCCTCTCCCTACTGGCTAGCCCTCCCCTGCGGGAGCCTCTCCCTACTGGCTAGCCCTCCCCTGCGGGAGCCTCCCGCTGGCAAGCGCTCTCCTCCGCTGGGAACATCTCCGCCGGGGAATATCTCCCGCCGCCGACAGGCTCCTC
>DAITAE010000798.1:0-1865 GCA_036824445.1 Streptosporangiaceae bacterium
CCGGCTGGTCGGGCCTGACCGCCGTCAAGGACGGGCACGTCATCGCGCTCAACGACGACATCGCCTCCCGCTGGGGCCCGCGGATCACCGACCTGCTGCAGACCGTCGAGACCGCCATCGCCAAGGGCGGCGGAACATGAGCCGGGCTGGCCCCCGCCCGACGGGGGCCAAAGCCGGGCCGGACGGGCAGGCTGGCCCGGCTCCGCCGGTCGCTGCCGGTGCCGCCGGCCCCGGTCAGCCCCCGGCCGGGCCTGCTGACCCCGCCGCCGACGAGGCGGCGCAGGCGGCGATCCCCCGGGTGCGGTCCGGTCGGGCGCTGGCCGTGGCCAGCGCCGCCCTGGTGGTTGCCGTGGCCGTCGGTGTCTCGGTCGGCCCGGCGGACCTGCCGCTGCCGGCGGTCGGCGAGGCGCTGCTGACCCGGCTGCCCTGGCATCCGGATATGTCCGTGTCCGTCGTCGCCGTCACCATCGTCTGGCAGGTGCGGCTGCCCCGGGTCGTCCTCGGTGCCCTCGTCGGCGCCATGCTGGCCGGCGGCGGGGCGGCGTATCAGGGCGTGTTCCGCAATCCGCTCGCCGACCCGTACCTCCTCGGGGTGGCCGCGGGCGGCGGCCTCGGCGCAACGATGATCATCATCAGCGGGGGTAACCAGGCGCTGCTCGCCCCGGCCGCGTTCATCGGTGCCGGCCTCGCGGTCGCGGTCACCTACGTGCTGGGGGCGACCGGCGAGAACCGCAGCACTACCGGGGGTGCCACCGCGTCGATCGTGCTGGCCGGCGTCGCGGTCGCCGCGCTGTTCACCGCCGTGCAGACCTATCTGCAGCAAGAGCACACGCAGGTCATACAGCAGATCTACGCGTGGATCCTGGGCAGCCTGACCTCCGCCTCCTGGTCCGACGTGGCCTTGATCTTGCCCTACGCCGCCGTGGCGGCCACGCTGCTGCTGGCCCACCGCCGGCTGCTGGACGTGCTCCGGGTCGGCGAGGTGGAAGCCAGCAGCCTGGGCGTGGACATCGCGCGGCTGCGGGTCACCGTGGTCATCGCGGCCACGCTCGGCACCGCCGCGGCGGTCGCGGTCAGCGGGCTGATCGGCTTCGTAGGCATCATCATCCCCCACATCGTGCGGCTGACGGCCGGCGCGAGCTACCGGATCGTGCTGCCGGTCTCCATGATCGGGGGCGCGGCTTTCCTGGTGCTCGCCGACGTCGCCGCCCGCACCGTCCAGGCACCCTCGGAGGTGCCGATCGGCGTGATCACCGCGCTGGCCGGGGCGCCGTTCTTCCTCTTCGTGCTCCGCTCCAGCCGGGCGCGGCGGGAGCTCGCGTGATCACGCTCGACGCCGTCGAGGTCCGTTACGGCACCGCCTGCGCGCTGGCCGGCGTCAGCGAGCAGGTGCCGGCCGGGCAGTGGCTGGGCATCATCGGGCCCAACGGAGCAGGCAAGACGACCCTGCTGCGATCCATCGCCTGCCTGGTGCCGCACGCGGGGATGATCACCATCGACGGGCAGCCGGTCTCCGGCCTGCGCCGCCGCCGGCTCGCCCGGCTGGTGGCTTATGTGCCTCAGCTTCCCGCTCTCCCGCCGGAGATGACCGTTGCCGACTACGTGCTGCTCGGCCGGACTCCGCATATCGGCTACCTGCGCATGGAAACCGACGGCGACCGGCAGATCTGCGCTGGGCTGCTCGGCCGGCTGGGGCTGTCCCCGATGACTGGCCGGGCCCTGGCCACGCTGTCCGGCGGCGAGCTGCAGCGGGTCGTGTTGGCGCGCGCACTGGCCCAGGAGGCGCCGGTGCTCCTGCTGGACGAGCCCACCAGCGCGCTGGACCTCGGCCGCCGGGTGGATGCCCTGGAGCTCATCGACGAGCT
>DAITAE010000799.1:0-1865 GCA_036824445.1 Streptosporangiaceae bacterium
GCGGGGCGGGGCCCGCCGGGCGCTGCCGTTCAGCACGGCCATGACACGAGCCTAGGTCAGCTCCGTGCGCCGGCCGTCGGCCGCGGGGCGCAATGCCGCTTACTCCCCGGGCAGTAGCCGATGGCGCCTGACGGCCCCCACCGGGGCAGCGCGGAAGCCTCCGCCGGTCAGCCGCTGATCATTGCTTGGCGAAGAACACGTCGGGATCGCTGCGCCCGTTCGGGTACAGGGGATCGGTCACGGTGTCACGGTTGTCGCCCCAGGCGAAGTACTGACGCGACCCATCGCTGACGTTGGCGATGTAGTCGCCCATGTAGCCGAAGGCGATGATGGGGTCGAACTGCGGGATCGTCAGCGTCCCCGCGAACGACTGCGTGGTCACTCGCTTGGTGGCGAAGCCGGTGCCGTTCTTGGAGTTGCCGACGAGCACGTCAAGGGTGTTGTTGGGGTTGCGCTGGTAGTAGAGGAGATGAACGCCGTTGCCATCGGCCGACAGCGCCGGCTGCACCTCGTCGAGCGCGCCGGTGGTGACGAACGACGCCCGCCAGGACTGCCCGCCATTGGTGGACCTGGCGAGCCGGATGTGGCTCCTGCCGAGGGCGCCGTCGTTCCAGGCGACGTAGATGGCCTTGCCGCGCAGGGCGATCGCTGGGAACTCCAGGTCACGCATGTACTTGCCGGGACCTAGGAACAGCAGGTCACTGGGCACGGCCTCGATCACGCCGGCGATCCTCACGCCCGGCCCGAAGGTCTTGCCGCCGTCGGTGGACCGGAAGATCCACTCGGATCGCTGCTCAGGCGCGCCCGTGCACTTCGGGTCGTTGACGGCGAGCCTCTCGGCCACAACGTAGAGAGTGCCATCTGCGGGGTTGACGATCGGCGTCGCGCCGATGAACTGCTTGAAGGAGCAGCCCCGCACGTTGGTGAGGTCGAACCTCTTGGCGTAGGCAAGGTGCCAGGTCGCGCCACCGTCGGTCGAACTGGCAACCGGCAGCCCGGTGAAGAACTTCCCGTTGACGGTGCTGAAGGAGAAGTCGTCCCAGGCGGCGTACAGGTTGTCACGGCCCGTGACCACTGGGTCGGGACCGGTGGCGAGGGCCGGCTTGTCGCCGTTGTAGAAGATGCTGAACGGCGGCCGGAACACCGGCACCGGGGTGCCAAACGTCTTGCCGCCATCGGTCGACTTGGCGACCACGACATCCAGGTTGAAGTTGAACATGTCCAGGGCAAGCGTCGAGTAGTACATGTCGCCCGCACGGGTGCTTGCCAGCCATGGGTCCCCGAAGTTCACGAACTCCGGGGTATTGGGGATCGTGCCGCCGTCGGTGAAGCTGGCGCCCCCGTCCGCCGAGTAGGAGTAGCCCGTCAGGTTGCTGCCGGCGGTGAGGGCCAGCCCGGTCTGCTGGCTGTCGTTGTAGCCGACCGCGACATGCGATCCGGCCACCGCGATCGAGGTCTCGCTCTGCGTGGTCTGGTCGGGCTCGTGGGTGTCCAGCGACGGGTCATTGACCCGGACGTTGCTGAACGCGGGCTGCGCCTGGGCACCGCCGCCGGTGGCCGGCCCGGCCTGCCGCCGCACGGATACCCCCGCCGGCGACGACCCCGGCGAGAGGTCCTTGCTGCCGGTCGCCTGCATGCGCAGGACGGCCTGGGCCGGCGACGTCATCACCTGCGCCGCCTGGGTCTTCAGGATGCGCAGCGCGGCCTGCTGCCTGGTGAGCGCCTGTCCGGTCGCGCCGGAACCGACGCTCAGCGCGCCGGTGAACGCGCCCGTCAGGGCGACCGTGGTCACAGCCACGACAGCGATGGCCAGAACGGAAACCGGCGCGCTGACGCGGCGCCGGCCGCGGGCCCAACGAGCCATC
>DAITAE010000285.1:0-6338 GCA_036824445.1 Streptosporangiaceae bacterium
TAGGCGAGGATCTGCTTGACCAGCGGGTTGGTGGCCATGTCCCGGTGCACGCCGAACGCTGCCAGGGCGAGCCCCTCGATCAGCACCTGCATCCCGAGGTAGGGCAGGTCCCAGCGGGAGTCGCCGAGCGCGTCGGCCAGCAGCCGCCCCAGGTCGGTGTTGATCGGGTAGTGCAGGCCGATCTTGTCCCGCACGAACCGGGAGAACAGCTCCACGTGCCGGGCCTCGTCCATGGCCTGGGTCGCCGCGTAGAACTTGGAGTCCATGTCGGGGACCGACTCGACGATCCGGGCGGCCACGGTCAGCGCTCCCTGCTCGCCGTGCAGGAACTGGCTGAACAGCCACGAGGCCAGGTGGTTGCCGAGCTCGTCGCGTTCCGGCTGGGACAGCACCTCCCACTGCCGGGAGCCGTAGATCGGGGTGAACTCCTCGGAGATGCCCATCACGTTGGAGGGGTCGACCGGGAGATCCCAGTCGATCCGCTTGGTGGCGTCCCACTGCTTGTCCTTGCCCCGCTGGTACAGGTCAAGCAGGCGGCCCCGGCCACCGTCGTACTCCCAGGTGAAGCGGGCCGCGCCAGCCGCGGGGACGTCCCAGGTGCCGGGGTCGACGGGGGTTGCGTAGTGGTCGTACGTGCTCACGGCGGGCTCCCGGGCTGGCGATGCCCTTATATTACTGGCCGGTACCGGCACGCTCCAGGCCAGCAGCCCGGCCGGCGCTAGAGGCAGACGGAGGGCTCGTGGTCGGCGTGGCCGGCCGGCTCGAGCTGGAAGGTGGAGTGGACCACGTCGAAGTGGCCCCGGAGGCAGAACTGCAGCGCGTCCAGCATGGCGGCGCTCTGGTTCCCGGTGAGCACCGCCGGGTCCACGACCACGTGCGCGGACAACACCGGGAGCCCGGAGGTGATCGTCCACGCGTGCAGGTCGTGCACGTCCTTGACCCCTTCCAGCGCGGTCATGTGCGCGCGGACCTCGGTCAGGTCGATCCCGCGCGGGCTGGCCTCCAGCAGCACGTCCACCGCATCCCGCAGCAGGTGCCAGGTCCGCGGCAGGATCAGCAGGGCCACGGCGAGCGAGGCGATCGGGTCCATCAGCGTGAACCCGGTGGCCGCGATCACCACCCCGCTGACGATCACCGCCAGGGCGCCGAACGTGTCCGAGGCGACCTCCAGGAACGCCCCGCGCACGTTGAGGCTCTGCGCCTGCCCGCGGCGCAGCAGCAGCAGCGATACGCCGTTTCCGGCCAGCGCCACCACACCGAAGACGATCATCAGGCCGGAACCGACGGGCGGCGGCGCGGTGAGCCGCTGGACCGCTTCGGTGATGATGAACGCGGCGAGGCCGAGCAGCAGCAGGGCGTTGACGGTGGCGGCCAGGATCTCGGCGCGAGCGTAGCCGAAGGTGCGGCGGCCGGTGGCGGGCCGGGCGGCCACGTAGGCGGCCAGCACCGACAGGCCAACGCCCGCCGCGTCGGCGGCCATGTGCGCGGCATCGGCCAGCAGCACCAGCGAGCCACTGATCAGTGCGCCCACGATCTCGGCGGCGGCGATCCCGGCGCTGATCGCCATGACCGCCGTGAGCCGCCCCCGGTACCTTCCGGTAACGGTGAGGCCCTTCGCGTGATCATGGGCGGCCGGCACGCTGCCTCCCTCCACTACCCGCGGCTGGTCCCCGGGACGCGCGGCCGCTGCGCGCGCGGCGGCCGCATCAGGAGCCTTCCCCGGCCGGCGGGGACACGTCGCCGGGCGCGAGCAGTTCATACGCCGGGTTGATCATCACCGGGCTGCCCTTGCGAATCCCCATCGCGCCCCGGAAGCGGACCCGCGCCCCGCATATCAGCCCCGGGATGTGGGAGCGGCCATAGAACAGGGCGGTCAGGTCCCCGGTGACGTCGGAGATCTCGACGGCTAGCACCGAGTTCCGCTCGACCGGCCGGATCTCGACCGCGCGGACGCGTCCCTCCACGGTGGCCCGGCCCGGCTTGGTCAGCGAGCCGATCGGGTTGACCCCGGGCGGGGGAGCCGGCCGGTCATAGCTGGCGCGGTCTTTCCCCGCACGGTCCCCGTCGGGGCCGCCGGCGGCCGGTGAGTCATCCGGGGTGCCGGCCTGCCGGGCACGGCGCCCGCGCAGCAAGTTCCGGAGCCCTGATGGTGGCGGGGCGGCCAGCACCGGCGGCACGCTCTCGGCGCCGTCCGCCGCGGCGATGCCGTGGGCCTCCTCGGGCACGTCCAGCCCGGTGGAGCCGGCCGTGGTGGTCCCGGAGGCCGCGGCCCTGGCGGCCCGTTCACGCTCTTCCTGGCGCTCGTTCAGGACCTCGATCCGGCTGCGCACGTCGAACGGGACGATGGTGGCGGCGGCGTGCGGGATCTGGCTGACCGCGGCGGCGATCTTGTCTGCGGTGCGGTCGTGCAGGAGCCTGCCGAGCAGCGGGGAGTAGGTGCGCCGGGGCAGGACGGCGGTCACCTGCGTGCCGGGCTGCGCCGCCTCCCGGCTGACCAGTTCGGCGGCGGCCTTGGTCAGCCGGCGGTCCGGGGCGTCGATGAAGTCGAGCACCACGTTCCGCTCGCCCCGCAGCCACTCCTCCCGCAGCTGGTCGGCCTGGGCCGTGTCGATGACGAAGTGCACCGCGCGCAACGTCGTCGGCCGCAGGCTGCTCGCGTATCTGAGCGCCGCCAGCGTGGCCAGGTCGAAGCTGTCCACCAGCACGTACACCGTGCGGCGGGGGTAGTTCGGCTCCTTGCGCGGGCGGGGCCGCTCCCCGATCCGCTCCAGCACCTGAGCCTCCACCGTGTACTCGCGGTTCAGCCGGATCAGCGCGGGCACTCCGATCACGAACACCACCACGACCAGCCACGCGCCCTCGGTGAACTTCACTATCGCGAACACCACGACCACGATCGCGGTGAGCACCCCGGCGGAGAAGTTGATCACGAAGCGCCGGCGCCAGTTGTCCTCCCGGTGCGTGCGGTGGTATTTCGCCATGCCGAACCCGGCCATGGCGAAGGCGGTGAACACCCCGATCGCGTAGAACGGCACCAGCCGGGCGACGTTGTCGCCGACGACGATCAGCAGCGCCAGCGCGAAGCCGGTGAGCACGATGATCCCGTTGGAGAAGACCAGCCGGTGGCCGCGCTTGAGCAGCCAGCGCGGCAGGAAGGCGTCGCCCGCGACGTAGCTGGCCAGGAACGGGAAGCCGTTGAAGCTGGTGTTGGCGCCGGTATAGAGGATCAGCGCGGTGGCGGCCTGGACGAGGATGAACATCGCATTCCCGAAGACCGAGTGCCCGAAGATGATCTGGGCTTCCTGGGCGAGCACGGTGGGCACGCCGCTCTCCCGGGGAGTGGCGTGGGTGAGGTGGGCCATCCAGGAGATGCCGGCCACCAGCGAGCCCAGGATGAGCCCTTCCACCACCAGCACCTGGCGGGCATTGGCGCTCTCCGGCGGCCGGAACGCGCCCACCGCGTCCGACACCGCCTCGATCCCGGTGAGCGACGACCCGCCGTTGGCGAACGAGCGCAGCAGGGTGAGGATCAGCGCGAAGGTGATCAGGCCGCCGGTGCCGGCCCCGATCGGATAGGTGCCGGGCAGAGCATGCGGGTCGTAGGTGTGGAGGTTGCCGAGCGCTTCCTGGACCAGCCCCACGACGATCATCAAGATCACGACGCCGGAGAACAGGTACGTGGGCACCGCGAACGACCGCCCGGCCTCGCGGATGCCCCGCAGGTTGCCGAAGAGCAGAAGGAGCACGACACCGATGGTGATCTCCAGCGAATACGGCCTGAGGCCCGGCACCGCCGACACCACCGCCGCCGTGCCGGCCGCGGTCTGCACCGCCACCGTGACCACGTAGTCGACGAGCAGCGCGACTGCGGCGACCTGGGCGATCCGCGGGCCGAAGTTGTCCCGCGCCACCACGTAGGAGCCGCCCGGCCGGACGTAGACCGAGACGACCTCGCGGTACGACAGCACCACCAAGGCCATCACGAACAGGACCACGCCCGTCATCGGCAGGATGATTGTGAAGGCGGCCAGCCCGAACACCGGCAGCAGTTCGAGCAGGATCTCCTCGGTCCCGTAGGCGGAGGAGGAGATGCCGTCGGGGGAGAGCACGCCCAGCGCCAGCGGCTTGGACAGCCGCTGCTCGCCCAGCTCCGCGTTGACCAGCGGCGGGCCGAGCAGGCGCCGCTTGACCGAGTACCACAAGGTCTCGTCAGGCGGGCCGCCGAGTACCCCCACTGTCTTGCGCATCGCCACGCTCGTGTCCTGCCGGTTGTTCTGACCTATCGTGGCCTTCATACCATCGTCTGCCAGCGTCTAGGCCACGAGACCGGGCCGGAGATCCGACCGGGGCGGCTGTGGGCCGGTTTCGGCCAGGCGGTGCGCGTGGATCCATGCCGTCGCGGGTTGCCCGCGGGTGCTGCGCGGGTCAGGGCAGGAGCTCGTAGGCGGGGTTGACCATGACCGGGCCGGTGTCCTTGACCCCGACCCGGCCGCGGAGCTGGATCTTGCTTCCGGGCTCGACCCCCGGTATGTGCGTGCGCCCGTAGAAGAGGGCGGTGATCTCTCCGGTGGCGTCGACGACCAGGCACGCGAGCACGCAGCTGTGGTCCACCGGCCTGATCTCCAGGCTGTGGACCCGGCCTTCCACCGTGGCCTTGCCGTTGCTGGTGACGGAGGCGATCGGCGTGATACCCGGCCGCACCGCGGGCCGGTCATGATCGCGCACCTTCCCGTCCCGGACCGGGGCCGTGAACTTCCGGATGGCCTGGCGCTCGCGCAGGACTTCGATGCGGGCCTGCTCGTCGAAGGGGAGGATCGTGGCGGCCGACCGTGGTATCCGGCTCACCACCCGCGCGATCTTGTCGGCGGTCTGGTCATGCAGGAGCTGGCCGAGCAGCGGCGCGTAGCTGCGCCGCGGCAGCACCACGGTCACCTGCGTGCCCGGCTCGCTGGCCTCCCTGGCGACCAGCTCCCCGGCGGCCCGTGCTATCCGCCGGTCGGGGCAGTCCACCAGGTCGAGCGGGATGCGGCGCTCCGCCCGGAGCCATTCGTCGCGCAGCTCGTCGGCCCGCTCGGTGTCGATGACGAAGTGGACCGCGCGCAGCGCGGTGGGCCGCAGCCCGCTCGCGTAGCGCAGCGCGGCGATCGTCGCCAGGTTGAACTCGTCCACGAAGACCAGCACCGTGCGGCGCGCGTAGTTGGGGGGGTCCGGTGGCTTGCGCCCGCCGAGGTACTCAAGCACCTCGGCCTCCTCGCGGTACCGGCTGTTGAGCTTGATCAGCCCGAAAACCATCAGCGGGAAGATGATCACGATTAGCCAGGCGCCCTCGGTGAACTTCACCACGGCGAAGACCACCACCACGATCGAGGTGAGCACGCCCGCCGAGAAGTTGATCACCAGCTTATGACGCCAGCCCTGCTCCTGGTGCCGGTGGTGATATCTCGCCATGCCGAACCCGGCCATGGAGAAGGCGGTGAACACGCCGATCGCGTAGAACGGCACCAGCCTGTTCACGTTCGAGCCGACAAAGATCAGCAAGGCCAGCGCGAAGACCGTGAGCACGATGATCCCGTTGGAGAACACCAGCCGGTGGCCGCGCTTGGTCAACCAGCGCGGCAGGAACGCGTCCTCGGCGACGAAGCTGGTCAGGAACGGGAACCCGTTGAAGCTGGTATTGCCGCCGGTGTAGAGGATCAGCGCGGTGGCGGCCTGCACCACGAAAAACATGAAGTGGCCCGCGCTCCCGAACACCAGGTTGGCTTCCTGGGAGATCACCGTCGGGTAGCCGCTCAGGTGCGGGATCGCGTGGGTTACGTGGGCCAGCCAGGAGATCCCCGCGACCAGAGTGCCCAGGATGATGCCCTCTGCCACGAGCACCCGCCGCGCGTTGATCCCCTCGGGCGGCTTGAACGCGCTCACCGCGTTGGACACCGCCTCGATCCCGGTCAGCGAGGAGCCACCGTTCGCGAACGAGCGCAGCAGTGTGAAGATCACGGCCAGGGCGGTCAGCCCGGCCGTGCCGTTGCCGATTGAATAGGTGCCGGTCATGTTGTGCACGTGCTGGGGGTGGAGGTTGCCCAGCGCCTCCCGGAGCAGCCCGACGGCGATCATCAGCACGACGGAACCCGTGAACAGGTAGGTGGGCAGCGCGAACGCCTTACCGGCCTCGCGGATGCCGCGCAGGTTGCCGAAGCACATGACGAGCACGACGCCGACCGAGATCTCCTTCACATAAGGCCCGAGCGCGGGGACGGCCGACGCGACCGCCGCGGTTCCCGCCGCTACCTGCACGGCGACGGTGACCACGTAGTCGATCAGCAGCGCCACCGCCGCGACCT
>DAITAE010000004.1:0-7052 GCA_036824445.1 Streptosporangiaceae bacterium
TGCGGCGACGGCGTCCAGCAGGCCTCCGGTGTGCCAGAACACCATGTCCCCACCGTCGGCGTACCGCGGCACCAGAGAGAGCGCCTTGGCCGTATACACCGGGTCGACCATCAGTGCCTCCGTTCGCATCGCCTGTTCCGCGGCTGCCGCTCCCTCCGGCGAGGGCAGGCCGTGGCCCGGCCCGCGGGCGTCCACCACCACCACATCGCCGGGCGTCGGCTCCGGCGTGCCGCGCACCGTCGGGCCCTGGCCGGACGGTGCGCCGCCTGCGCCATGATCCAGTACCCCGGCCCCCGCCATGAGACGCGCACATTCCCTGGCGAGCGCCAGCACCCGCGGGGCCGCGTCCTCCACCGGCCTGCTTACCGATCCGCCCACCAGCGTCCATGGCCTGCCCAGCAGCACGTTGCCGGCCACGAGTCCGGCCAGCGTGCCGCCGGAGCCGACCGCCACAACCACCCGCACGGCAGCCACGCCGATCGCGGCAAGCTGCTCTTGCAGCTCGAACGCGGCCAGCGCATACCCGATCGCCCCCAGGCCGGAGGCGCCGCCGCGCGGGATCAGGTAGGGCCGGTGGCCACTGCTGGACAGCGCGGCGGCGGCCCTGGGCAGCTGGTCATCCACGCTGTCCCGTTCCGCGCTGCCCGTCCAGCGGACGGTGGCCCCCCAGGACAGGGCCAGAGCCAGGGCCGGGCCGGGCAGCGAGGGGGGCTGCCCGGCCAGCACGAGCTCACAGCGCAGGCCGGCCCACAGCGCGGCCGCCGCCACGGCGGCGCAGAAGTTGGAGCCCGGCGCCCCGCCGGTGACCAGCGTGTCCGCGCGGTCCGTGACGGCGGCGGCGACCAGGAACTCCAGCGGGCGTGCCTTGTTGCCGCCGATCGCGAAGCCGGTGAGGTCGTCGCGCTTGAGGTAAAGCGGGCCGGTCCCCATTACCTGTGCCAGCCGTGGCGCGGCGACCAGTGGCGTGGGCAGGGTGGCGAGCCTGGTCCGGGCGGGGCTTGCCGCGGTCATCCCGGCCACTCCCGTGGTTCCGCCGCCCTCGCGGCCCGGGCCCGGTCGACCACAAGGTCGGTCATCGCCTGGCACGAGCCGGTGTCTGGCTCCGCGGTCAAGTCCTTTGCCTGCGCCGGGCGCAGCAGGCCAGCGGTCACGAGCGCCTGCTCCGCGGCCAGGCCGGCCGCGGCCCCGCTGGCGAGCGCCTCCTGGAGCCGCTGCTGGGCCCGCCTGGCACCCAGCTCCGGCGCGAGCAGAGCCAGTGCCCGCTCGCTGACCTGGTACCCGCCGTGGCGCGCCAGGTTGCGCCGCATCGCCTCGCCGTCGACGTCCAGCCCGGCCAGCAGGCCGATCGTGACCTGAAGGGCCGCGGTCGCCAGCAGGCAGACCTCGGGCAGGGCGGACCATTCCGCCTTCCAGCCCCGGCCGTCCCGTTCGTGCTGCTGGACCACCGCCTCCACCATCACCGCGGCGTTCGCCCTGGCCAGCCGGGCCAGAGTATCGAGATGCTCGCTGGCTTCCGGGTTCCGCTTGTGCGGCATCGTGATGCTGCCGACGGTGCCCGCCGGGGACGCCTCGGCTAGCTCGCCGATCTCCGGCCGCTGCAGTTCGTAGATCTCACCGCCGATCCGGGCGAGCGTGCCGCAGATCAGCGCCAGCAGCTGGGCGAGTTCGGCGCCGCGGTCGCGGGCCGACAGCCACGAGATGCCGGGATCGGCGAGGCCGAGCTCGGCACAGAACCTGGCCCGCACTGCCAGCCCCTGCTCCCCGTAGAACACGAGGCTGCCGACGCCGCCACCGAGCTGGCCGACCAGCCAGCGGGAGGCGCCGGCCCGGATCCGGTCCAGATGGCGGCGGATCTCATCCGCCCAGGATGCGGTCTTCCAGCCAAAGGTCACCGGGCTGCCGGGCTGGCCGTGTGTGCGGCCGGTCATCACCGTGGACCGGTGCGCCACGGCCAGCTCCAGCAGCTGCTCCTCGATCCGGCGCAGATCCCGCCAGACGAGACCGCCGATCCGGCGCAGCGCCAGCGAGGTCCAGGTGTCGGTGATGTCCTGGACGGTGGCCCCGACGTAGATGTACTCGCGGGCCTGTTCGGGCACCGCCGCCTGCAGGGCGCGGATCAGTCCCAGCATGGAGTGGGACGTCTGCCGGGTCTGCTCCGCGGCGTAGCCGAGGTCGATCCGGTCGGCCCGCACGTGCTCCGCGATGAGGGCCGCGGCGTCGGCCGGGATCACGCCGAACGCGGCCTGGGCGCGGGCCAGCGCCACGATCACCTCCAGCCAGCCGCGCAGCCGGCCTTCCTCGCCGAGCACGGCCCGGGATTCGGCGGTTCCCCACAGATGCTGGTAGAGAACCGAATCGGTGATCCGGGTGCTCATCGCCGGGGGCGTGGGGCCGGGGGCGTGGGGCCGGTGGCGGCTGGGGGCGTGGGGCCGGTGGCGGCCGGGGCCTCGTCGGCCCGGCCAGGCTGGGGCGCAGGCCGCCCGGCGGCCAGCGCCAGCCGCAGCCCGTCCCGGATCTGGGCCAGGCTGGCGCCCCATGGGACCACCACCAGCCCGTCATCGCTGCTGACCCGGTCCTCCAGCAGGCAGCACTTCGTTAGCGTCGGCGTCGGCGTCTGCCCGGTCCGGTCGGCAAGGTTGCGCGGGCACATGTCCACCGTTGGCACTTCCCCGCCGTAGAACCAATCGTGAATGGACCTGGAACGGGCACACCCGACCAGCGTCCACGGCTTCCGTTCCGGGATCTCATCGAGGTAGGAGACGTCGGCGGCGCCGAGCCCGGCCTGGCTTGCTGACCCAGCGCGGCACGGGAAAAGGTAATGGCCGGCCGGCTGGGTGCGGGCCAGCGAGGTCAGGTCCACCAGGTCCGCGACAAGTTCCACCGGCGGCAGGTCCTCGGCCAGGTCGAGCACCCGCTCCAGCTGGTCGACCAGCTTGGGCGGCCAGGGCGGCACCACCTCCACCACCCGGACCCGGACTGGCACCGGGTCGGCGATGAAGCTGACGTGACCGTACCGGCCGCGCACGATCACACAGCGGGCGCCTGGCGCCCGCGCGGCCGCGGCCCGGGCCAGCTGGGTGGGGATCGCGGTGTCGGTATCGGGCGCGTCGACGAACGCGGTCTCCTCAGGCCGCGCGATCACGGTCATGGCGGTGACCGGGGAGAACAGCGGGAGCTCGGACTCCTTGCTGACCTCCATGACTGCGCAGGCACCGGCGTTGCGCACGACCAGGTAGCGGGTCCGGCGGTAGACGGGCCGGCCGACCAGGTACCCGCCCAGCGCTGCCTCATCAAGCGGCACTGGCACGTCGGCGACGCTGACGTTGCGGTACTGCGCGGGGACCAGGTTCACGGCCGGCCCGGTTACGTCCCGTGTACGGGCGCCGGACCTGGTGACCAGGCTCGGTAGGTATCAGCGCGCAGCGAGAGCCGGAGGGTCTCCAGGCCGAGCGCGTCGGCCGGGTGCACGTTGGCCAGGTTGACGTCGGGGCCGAACCGGCGCACGAACCACGCTTGCTGGCTGTCACGTGGGGCTTCGAAGACGATCGAGCCGGGGTCGGTGACGGACACCATGGCCGCCACCACATCCTCCCGCACGCTGCCGGAGGCGTCGTAGATGCCGACGGTGCCGCTGGCACGGCCCTCCGCCAGCACCCAGGTCGCGCCGGCGTCAAGGTCACGCGCCACCCCCTGTGCCCACTGCCCGGGTGTCAGGCGCACGCCGGGGTCCTTGGGCCCCACCTCCGCGAGGACGATGAAGTGCTGCGCGGCCTGCTCGATCAGGTCCCGCTTGGCGGAGTCGTCCATGGCCACGGTGCCCGCCGACACCTCGACGCAGGGGAACCCGCAGGCGCGGGCCCAGTCGAGGAACTCGGCGGCCCGTCCCTGTGCCCAGGCGATCTCCAGCAGCGTCCCGCCGGGCGAGGCTAGTACCCGGTGGTCCGCCAGCAGTTCCAGCTTGGCGGCGAGGTTCGGGTCCAGGTAGGAGATGCCCCAGCCGAGCTTCCACACGTCCACGTAGGGCCCGTTCGCCGCCAGCAGGTCCGCCGACTGTGCCAGCGGGAGGCCGCGGTCAAGGACGTGCGTGATCCCGGTGGCGCGTGGCTTGGCGGCCCGGGCTGGCAGCGCAAGAAAGTCGGGGCCGGGCATAAACGCTATGATAGATATCCCTACACTTTAGTGCAAGAATGGCGGGCGCAGGGGGCGGCCCGTCGGTACAAGGATGCCGCGGCCCAGGAGCAGGCGCGTCAGTGTAAGGATGGCGCGGCGGTCGGGCGGGCGCGTTGGTGACAGGTGGCCCGTAGCAGGCAGCGGTCCTGCTGAGGCGCCTGGACCGGCCAGGGAGGTGCGGGTGCCAGTGGACGTATCGGCCCTGGTCGAGGTCGTACGGTCACATCCGGGCGTCACCGCCAAGTCCGAGATCGGGCTGGTCAGTGAGGTCTTCGAAAGCACCGACTGGCTCGCGGGCCCGGGTGACGACGGGGCGGTGGTGATCGAGGCGGGCATGTCCTTGGTGGTGGGCGGCGAAGCCATTCTTCCTTCGTTCGCGGCGGCCGATCCGTATGGCGCCGGCGTGGCCGCGGTGACCACCAACCTCAATGACCTCGCGGCGATGGGAGCCTGGCCGCTGGCTCTGGTGGACACGGTGACCGGACAGCGGGCGGTCATCCAGCAGGTGCTCGAAGGCATGAGGTGGGCAGCCGGGCTCTACCAGGTGCCGGTCGTCGGCGGGCACCTGACGGTCACCGATGGGCATCCGGCGCTGTCCGCCTTCGGGCTCGGCCGGGCGGACCGGCCTCTTTCCGCCCAGTCCGCGGAAGAGGGGCAGTCGCTGGTGGTCGGCTGCTGCATCGAGGGGACGATGCGGGCGGACTTCCCCTTCTTCCCGTCGTTCGACGAGCGGGGCGAGCGGCTGGCCGGAGACGTGCGCCTGCTGGCCGAAGGCGCCTCCCGGGGCTGGGTCACCGCGGCGAAGGACGTCAGCATGGCGGGCCTGGTGGGGTCGCTGGCGATGCTGCTGGAATGCAACCGGCTCGGGGTCACTCTCGACCTGGACGCGGTGCCGGTCCCGCCCGGCGTGAGCCTGGAGCAGTGGATCACCTGTTTCCCATGCTTCGCGTTCCTGCTGTGCGTCCCGGCCGGGCTGGAGGGGGAGTGCCTGCGCGCCTTCGCCGACCGCGGCCTGGCCGCCGCGGTCGCCGGCACCCTGGACGGCACCGGGCGGCTGCGGCTGTGCTCGGCGGGACGGGTGGCGACCGCCTTCGACCTCGCCGCGGAATCGGTCACGAACCTGGCCCGGCCTGCCGCGCGCACTCCGCCGGGGCCCCGGTAGCCAGGCCGATCAGCATGCGCTGGTGGGGGATGCCGGCGTAATCCACCAGCCCGCCGACCCGCCGCCAGCCCAGCCACTCGAAGAACGTCACGTTCGCGGGCTGGATGTATGCCTCCATCTCCTGCCCGCCACGGCGCGCCGCACTGGCGACGGCGAACCGCACCAGCGGCGCGCCCAGGCCCAGGTGTCGGTGACCCGTCAGCACCGCCAGCCGGTCGCCCTTCCATCTCCCCGGAACTCCGGCCAGTGGATAGAGCCGGACGGTGCCGCAGATGACCCCGTCGGCCAGGCCAACGACGTGAATCGTCGCCGGGTCCTCATCGCGGGCGTCCCGGTCGTCGCCCAGCCCGCCGGGGCTGGCGAACAGCCCCTGCTCGGCGACGAAGACCTGGTGGCGGATCCGGAAATGCGCCGTTCGCTCGTCGGCCGACGCTACGGCATGGCAGGCCAGGGTGGGACGGCTCGCCGTTTCCGCGGGCTGGTCAGCGATTGCGGACAACCGCTCGGCGGGCGGGTCAGCGATTGCTGACAAGCGGGAGGTGGGTTCGGCCATCGGCGTCGGTGATCCCCTCGAGCAAACTCATGGCTGAGCACGCCTGGCACCGTGCGCACCCGGCCGTCACGCCGCGGGCGCCCAGCCCCCGTTCGGCCAGGTAGGGCACAACCCGGCGGTAGATCGCCTCGCAATACTCCGGTGAAGGGGCCGTCATCTGCTCCATCAGGCTGCCCACGGTCGGGCGCAGGGGAACGACGAACGGGTACACCCCGATATCGATCGCGCGGCGGCAACCCTCGACGATCAGGTCCGGGTCCTCACCCATCCCGAGGATCACGTACGTGGACACCTGGCCCGCTCCGAAGGCGGCCACTGCCCGCTCCCAGGCCCGGAAGTAGCCGTCGATCCCGGTGCGCGCCTTGGCGGGCGCCACCCGGGCCAGCACCTGCGGGTCAAACGTCTCGACGTGGATGCCTACCGATCCGATCCCCAGGTCGGCAACCTGGTCGATGACAGCCAGATCCCGTGGCGGCTCGAACTGGACCTCGACCGGCAGGCCGGACGCCTCATAAACCGCCTGGCCGCAGCGTGCCACGTAGAGCGCGCCCTTGTCCGGGGTGGCGGTCGTGCCGGTGGTGAGGGTGGCGTCCACGGCGCCGTCGAGCTCCTTGGCCGCCACCGCCACCTCGGCCAGCATCTGCGGGGTCTTCTTGGCGATGGTGCGGCCATTCGCCAGCGTCACCCCGATCCCGCAGAACGTGCACTGGTCGGAATTTCCCCAGTAGGCGCAGGTCTGGATGACGGTGCTGGCCAGGGAGTCCAGGTGCAGCAGGGCGATCTGCCAGTACGGGATGCCGTCCGCCGTGGTGAGGTCGTAGTAGTGCGGGCGCTGGAACGGCTCGGCGGAAGCCAGCCGCTCGCCGTCGGCGTAGATCCCCCACCCATCGTCCTCCGCCCGGAGCACATACGGTGAGGCCTGCGCGTACTGCGCGCCGGTGGGCACGGTGGCGGCCACACCGTCGATCCAGAGCATGCCGGCGTCGGCGGGCCCGGCCCCGCCCTGGCGGGACTCCAGCGGCACCTCCACCCGCAGGCCGTGCCCCTGCAGCTCGGTGATCAGGCGCGCCAGCCTCGCGTCCGCGCGGGGCCGGGCCGGCCGGGCAGTCCGAGGAGGCGGGGCACTCTGGGCAGGCGGCACGGGCTGGGCAGGCAGGACGGGCTGGG
>DAITAE010000004.1:7152-14903 GCA_036824445.1 Streptosporangiaceae bacterium
ACGGGCTGGGCAGGCAGGACGGGCTGGGTCTCGCCGTTCCTGCCCGCGCGGTTGGTGATCCCGCGGGCCGAGGACTCGTCCATGGTCCCCTCCGTCGTCAGTCCGCGCCTGCGAGCGGTGGCCTGTTTGATGCGATATGAACGTTCACCATCCTTGATATGCCTTTCGGCCACGTCAAGGCAACCCTTCCGCGAACTTTGCGCGACGGCCCCGGCCCCTGCTGCTGTCGTCAGGTCGGCGGCTCCGGTCGGGGCCTGCGCCCGCGCCGCTCAGGCCGGGGGAGGTGGTCCAGCCAGGTCGTCCCTGGCCTGCCGCAGCGCCGCGGCGAACTCGTCGGGGTCGAGGTAGCTGCCGACCGGATCGCCGACCTGCAGGCCGCCGGTGACCAGGTCGATCTGGCATTCGTCCAGACGGTGAACGGCGCGGCTCAGCGTCTCGTCCGGCTCCATGGAAACGATCACGGCCCGTCCGCTGGAGACGTCCGCCTCGACTCGCTGGTAGGGGATGAAGGGCGCCCGCTCCGGCGACCCGATCTCCTCCACCACTGCCCAGGCGAGGCCCTGCTCCCGCGCCCGCGCCAGCGCGGCCAGCCGGCCCTGCGCGGCCTGGGATGCGACGAGCTCGCGGTAACGCATCGCGCAGGCGGCCGCCGCCACCAGTTCTGGCCGGATATCGGCCGGCCCGTCCGCCAGCTCCGCGGTTGCCAGGTCGCCGCCTCGCTCATGCGCCGCGAGCAGGGCGGGCAGGTCCGGGCATGTCTCACGCAGGCGGGTGACCAGCCGCTGGATCATGCTGATTGCCTGCTGGTAAAGGTCGGGCCGTGCCGTCACCAGGGGGAAGAGCCTGGCTTCGGCTTGGTCCCAGGACCGCAGCACAGCTGGCGGGACATCCTGCCCGCCTGGTCCGGCAAAGGGCACGTCGCCGCCCCAGGGCCCGGAACCTGAACCGGCCATTGCACCTCTCGCGTCGTGTTAACTATTCTGAATGAGTCGTCATCTATACGACGCAGCACCAGGATACCTCGTCGGATCTGCGGGATCTCATGGCCAAGACTGCTGTGATCGCGCTCGGCGGCAACGCGCTGACCCGGGCGGGGCAACAGGGGACGTATGACGAGATGCTGGCCAACGCGGCCGTGATGGCTGCGGCGGTGAACGAGGTCATCGAGGCCGGCTGGCGGGTAGTGATCGTGCACGGGAACGGCCCGCAGGTCGGGAACCTTGCCCTGCAGCAGGAGGCGACCACAATGGTGCCGGCGCAGCCGCTGGCGCTGCTCAACGCCATGACCCAGGGCGAGCTGGGCAGCGTCATCGCCTGCGCCATTGACCTGCTGCGCGGTCCGGGCACCGCGGCGGCGCTCGTCACCCATGTCACAGTCGACCCCGCGGATCCCGCGTTCCAGTCGCCATCCAAGCCGATCGGCCCGTTCTTCGAGCGCAGCGAGGCACAGCAGCTGGCCGCCAGCCGGGGCTGGGTGGTCAAGCCCGACTCCGGCCGGGGGTACCGCCGGGTGGTGGCCTCACCCGAGCCAACCGGCGTCATCGAAATCGACGCCCTGCGCGCGCTGGTGAGCGCGGGCCACCTGGTGATCGCCGCCGGCGGGGGCGGGATCCCGGTCACAGATGCGGGTCCACGCGGTGCCATCGTGGATGCGGGCACGTGCGGTGCCATCGTGGATGCGGTCATCGACAAGGACCGCGCCGCCGGCCTCATCGCCCGGCTGCTCGGGGCGCAGGCGCTGCTCCTGGTCACCGCGGTGGACCGGGTCATGCTCGACTACGGCACGCCGAAGCAGTCTGAACTGGGCACGATCACCGCCGCCGAGGCCGCCCGCTACCTGGACGACGGCCAGTTCCCGCCCGGCAGCATGGGCCCCAAGATCGAGTCGGCGCTGCGCTTCCTGGCAGACGGTGGCGAACTGGCGGTGGTCACTTCGCCGGGCCTGCTGGCAGCGACGCTGGCCGGTGGGCAGCGGTCGGGCACCCGCATCGAGCGCAGCCCATCCCCGGACGGACCGGGGTGGGGATCCCGGTGAGCACCATGACGGTCCAGGTGTTCCCCGGCGCGTACCGGGATTCGCTGCTGCTGCTCAGCGCGACGCGCGCCATGGAGGACGGGGCGGGCGTGAGCTGGGCGAGCGCGGCGATGGCCACCCCCGCCAGCGTCGATGACCTGACCAGCCGCGGATTCCCGCCGGGCGACCTGGCCGGCGCCGATGCCAATGCGCTCGTACTCGCGGTATGCGCCGCCGATGGCCGGGCCGCCGATGAGGCCATGTCGCGCGGACGGGCGGCTCTCTTCGCCGGACCGGCCCAGCCAGATGAGGAACGCCGCCGCCCCGAGCCGCGCACGATCAGCGATGCGGCCACCCGGCTGCCACGGGCGAACGTAGCGGTCATCTCAGTGCCCGGGCCGTACGCCGCGATGGCCGCCCACTCGGCCCTGACCGCTGGCCTCCATGTCCTTCTGTTCAGCGACAACGTGCCGCTGGCGGCGGAGGTGGAGCTGAAAAGGCGAGCCAGCCGGCTTGGCAGGCTGGTCATGGGCCCCGGCGCCGGCACGGCCGTGCTCGGCGGGATCGGACTCGGCTTCGCCAACGCCGTCGGCAAAGGCCCGGTCGGGATCGTGGCAGCCGCCGGCACCGGCGCACAGGAAGCCATGACGTTGCTGGACCGGTGGGGCATCGGCGTTTCACAGGTGATCGGCGTCGGCGGCCGGGACTTGTCGGCAGACGTTGGCGGGCTGATGGCGCGGGACGCGGTCCGCGCGCTCGACGCCGATCCGGCCACCGAGGTGATCCTGATTGTCTCCAAGCCTCCCGACGCCGAGGTTGCCCGTGCTGTGATCACAGCCAGCACGGCCACCCCCGTGGTCGCTGCCTGCCTCGGCATGTCGGCCCCGGACGGCTTGCTCGCGGGCGCCCCGCTGGCTGCGACGCTCGAGCAGGGCGCGGCCCACGTCGCCGGTCTTCTGGGCAGGCCGGTTCCCGACCTGGCCGCGGGCATGAGCGATGTGGCCGAGCGCACGGCCGGGCGGATCGGCGCCGCCCGCACCGCCGTGCGCGGGTTCTTTACGGGCGGCACCCTCTGCTACGAGGCGCAGGTGGTACTCGGCGGGTGGCTCGGGCCCGTTTACTCCAACATCCCGCTGCGCCCCGAGCTTGGGCTGCCCGCACCCACAGGCGCGCATATGTGCCTGGATCTTGGCGAGGAGGAGTACACGAAAGGCCGGCCGCATCCCATGATCGATCCCGCCGCGCGCAAGGAGATCATGCGGGCGGAAGCGTTCGGCGCCGACATCGCGGCGGTGCTGCTCGACGTCGTGATCGGATACGGCGCGCACCGCGACCCGGCCGGGGAGATCGCGGGTACCTGCACCGACATTGTGGCCAGTGGCGCTGCGGTCGTTGCCTACGTGCTGGGAGCTCGCGCCGACCAGCAAGGGCTCGACGGGCAGCGACAGGCGTTGCAGGAGGCGGGCGCGATCGTCACCGCGAGCGCGGCACAGGCGGCCCGGGTCGCCGCCGCCATCGCCGTCCGCCAGCCCTCCCTGGCCGCCACGATGCGCCCATGAGCGCGGCGGCCGCCGGCGTGGCCCAGCCGCCGGTGCCCGTCGGCCTGGTCACCTACTCGGTCAAGCCGCGCGGCGGGGTGGTTCACACCCTGGCCCTCGCCGAAGCTCTGCACCAGGCCGGATACCCGGTGCGCGTGGTCGCGCTCGGCGATCCCGGGGCCGGCTTCTTCCGTCCGGTCCGGGCTCCCTTCACCATCATCCCTGCCCCGCCGGGGCTGCCAACCCTGGAACAACGCGTCTTCGCCAGCGTGGGCGCGCTTGCTGAGGGGCTGGGTGCGCTCGTCGGCGACTACCCCATCCTGCACACCCAGGACTGCATTTCGGCCCGGGCAGCATGCCAGGTCCGGGACCGCACCCGCGGGCCGCGGGCGGGCGGCGGGATCGGTGGGCCGCAGGCGGGCGGCGCGGCCAGCGGCCACGAGCAGGTCGTCATCCGGACGGTCCATCACGTCGACGACTTCACCAGCCGGTCACTCATCGACTGCCAGCGGCAGGCGATCCTGGAGCCGGACCGGATCCTGGTGGTCAGCGAGCACTGGCGGGGCATACTCCGCCGCGAGTACGGCACGGCCGCCGAGGTGGTGCACAACGGGGTCGACGTCGCCAGGTTCGCCGCGGCGGACCGCGCCCTGGCCGCGGCGCTGCGGCGGCGCGCCGGTGCGGCGGACCGGCAGCTGATCCTGGCGGTCGGCGGCATAGAGCCGCGTAAGGGCAGCGACACGCTGGTCGAGGCGGTCGCATCCTTGCGGCGGTCGGGGCGCCGCCCGGTCCTGGCGGTCCTAGGCGGTCACTCGTTCCAGGACTACCGCGACTACCGGGAGCGGGTGCTGGCGTCGCTCCCCGGCCTGGGCCTGCGGCTCGATGACGACCTGGTGCTGCTCGGCACGGTCGCCGACACCGAATTGCCTGCCTGGTACGCCGCCGCGGATGTGCTCGCGTTTCCCTCTACGAAGGAGGGCTGGGGCCTGGCAGTGCTGGAGGCGATGAGCGCGGGGCTGCCGGTGGTCACGTCCGACCTCGCGGTGTTCCGCGAGTATCTCCAGCCCGGCCGGGATGCCCTGCTGGTCCCGGTGGACGACGCGTCCGCCTTGGCCGCG
Source organism: Streptosporangiaceae bacterium (assembly GCA_036824445.1). GTDB lineage: Bacteria > Actinomycetota > Actinomycetes > Streptosporangiales > Streptosporangiaceae > UBA9676. The sequence goes on from DAITAE010000004.1 coordinate 11,823, forward strand.
GCGTTGGCCTCCGTCCTAGACGACCGGCCGCTCGCGGGCAGCCTGCGTTCAGCGGGAAGGAAGGTAGCCGCGCGCTACTCGTGGGCCCGTTCCGCAGCCGAGCACCAGGCCATCTATGCCAGGGCCGGCTGGACCTTGTCCGGCCGCGCAACCACGGCGCCCGGTGCAGCCGCTCACGGCAGCCACCCGGCCCGGAATCGGCAGGTCAGGTCGGTGGCGCCGCCCAGCGGAGGGTTAGCCGATCCAGCGAGTAGCCAAAGGCATTCACCGTAGGCTGGATGAAGTTGTCCCGGATTGTCCGCGCCGCCTCGGCCTCGGCAGTCTTGATGAGCGGGCCGGTGACCTGGGGCATATGCTGCGACTTATAAAACGCGATCCGCTGCGCCTGCGCGTACAGTTCGGACTCCGGGAATTGAGGCCGCAGCACCACGCCACAGCCAAATCCCGGATACGTCCAGCTATGCTGCGTGTCTATCGGCTTCGACGGAATGTTGTCGACAGTAATGTCATGCACCGACTGTGGGAGTTGCGGCTGCGGCAGCACCATTGTGACGGACACGTGGCCCGGCCTTCCTCCTGCGGGTCGGCTCAGGACGTGCAGCTTGTAGTGGCCGCGAGCGGGTGCCCACCAGGCTGGGCCCGGGTTGAGGTCAACGGTGGCGGAGGCGTGGGCCACGGCGTAAAAGGTGCTGGCGTACCAGCAGGGCCATGGGCCAATGCTCTTGGAAACCTTGTGGGTGAAGAGGAAGTTGAAGTTGGCCTGACCCAACGCCGGCTTGGAGATCCCTTCGATCTTCTGCAGCACCCACGGCCCCAAGTCGGTGTCCGTGGTGGTGCCAGCCGTGATCGTCTGCCAGGGCCACGCGAAACTGATGCTCGGCAGGTGGGCATTGATGCCCACCAGCTGCAGGGCCGCTGAGAGCGCCGTTAGCGCCACAGACGCGATCGCCCGGCGGAAGATGAGCCCGACCACCACGACCAGCGCTGCCCACTTGACCTTCGGTGAGATCCGGCGCCGTCGCGGGCCGGATCCGCGTCCCGGCCCACGCTGCAGATCACCACCGCGGACGGTGTCTGGTGGCCACGACGCGACCGGGGTCCGCTGATCTTGCCAGGCCGCGTCACCGCCATAAGGCTCCCGGCGCGGGTACTCGCCGCCGGGCTCCGCCAGGCCGCCCGGGCCCGCATGCCGGTACCCGGCCGTATCCCGGAGTCCCGGCCTGCCCGTGGTGAGCGTGCCGAGCAGAAAGAGCAGCAAACGAACCATTCGGCCCACCTTCTTTCTATGCTTGGCGCGGTCCGCTAGACCGTGGCCGGGTAGTCGAGGCTGAGTACGACGGGCACCGCACCGAACGGCCCGCGGAATCGGCCTCCTGGTTTATCTGGTGTATTCGGCTCGTCGATGTTGGGCCAGCGCATCTTGCTGTACTGCTCGGTCAGGCCAGCCACCGAGTACGGGAATTCCATGGCTGACGTGCGGTGCAGCCTGAGCAGCCCGCCCCAGCGGAAGGCCGCGAAGACGTTGGCGAGCTCGCGAATGGAGAGATCTCCTCGTGCGGTCAGGTCGATCCCATAGACCGCACCGGCCAGCTTGATGAGGTCATCGGCGCACTGCTCCAGCGCGGCTGACTTCGTTCGAAAGCTCGTGCCGTCGGCATTGAGGTAGCCCAGCCTTTCGCCGTGCACGGGCGAGTAGCGTGGCCGTGCCCCGCACTGCATCCAGTCGCAGGCGGCCAGGAGTTGCCAGGGAATGCCACTGTGGTCGGCAACATCGCGGTAGATGGGCTCCGCGTGCATGAGCCGGACTCCCGCCTTGGCGATGAAGGCGTTCTTGACCGACGGCGGCAACGGCTGGTGGTACCTCCTTGCTGCCTTGCGGGCAGAGCGCGGCCGCGGCAGCCTGGTGGTGGCAGGGGCTGCCATCCGCTGGGCGGTCAGCGCGTGAGCCGCCGGCCCAGCAGCTGGCGACGCGTCATCGTCAGTCGACGGTCTACTTCGTCTCGGAGTTGCTTTGCGTAGCGAACCAGTCTGCGGTGTGCCTGCTGCGGCAGGCGTCGCGGCGTTCGGCAGGCCAGGGATGACGAGTTCCTGCTGACTGCCGTGTTGCGGATTGGCATGCTGTGGGCGGGCGGGCTGCTTGGTTGGTGTTGGCGCACCGGCAGGCGGCTGTTGGTCCGGCCCCAGCGGCGAAGGTGAGTTCGCTGGCGCCTGCGACGATGGTGACTGCGGGGCCGGTGCCTGCGGCGATGGTGAGTGCGGCGCCGACGCCTGCGACGTTGGTGACCCTTCGCTTGGCGGTGGCGCCGACGACGAATCTGGGGCTGGTGCCTGCTGCGTCGGCGCCGGCGTCGCTGGCGCCTGAGCGGTCGGGGTCCGCGGCCGCGGCACCTGTGGTGGTGGCGTCCCCGGCGCACGCGCACCCGAAGGCGCGGGCTTGGGGGCGCTGGCCGGCGAGGTGACGTCGAACCTGTAAAGGTCATACCGCTTCATCAGGCTGATGAGCTTCGCTCCATAGTCGGGATCCGTGGCATAGACACCCGTGAGAGAAGCGGCGAACGCATCGGGGTTCCGCCGGTCGGCCATGGCCTGCCGGTAGTAGGGGCTGGTCGCCAGGAGCCGGCCGTGGTCATCGATGCTCTCCGCAGTGTTGCGGTACACGCGAAACTCGCTCGTGGTCGTCACCTGCTGGCCATTGACGTACTCCGATGTCGGCAGCGGATGGCTGCCGGCGGGACCGGTGCCCTTGATGCCGAACAGGTTGTGATCCTGAGTGGCCAGCTGGCTCTCGCCCCAGCCCGATTCGACGATCGCCTGGGCGATGGTGACCGACGCCGGCACTCCATACTTTCGCTGCGCCGCGACCGCCCCGCCTGCCAGCTTGGCTATGAAGGCCCGCTGAGGGTTCCCGCTTGAGGGTGGGGTGACGGGAGGTGGTGCATCATGGCTCCGGGCGGGGGAGGCCGATGGGGCGGCCGCGCCGCCGGACAGGCGCTGCGCCATGATCGGCAGTCCCGGGATCACTGCCGTGTCGGCTGCCGCTGCTTCGGGCAACACTGCCTGGCCCGGCACCTCGACCCATGG
>DAITAE010000004.1:15003-23455 GCA_036824445.1 Streptosporangiaceae bacterium
TAGCGCCGAGGCGGCCGTTGTTGACGAATCCGAGGACGCCTTGGCCGCCGAGCGGTCGTGGGTATTCATGCGCGTTGACCGAGAAGTCCGGGACCGAATCGGCGCCTATCGTATGCAAGGTCCCGCCGGAGTACTGGGTCACGACCTCGACATGACCGTCGAACACCACCCAGTCGCCCGGCTGTGGCTGGTAGCTGGCGCCGAGCGCGTGCCAGCGGTCATGGGCCCGCGCGTCCTGGACGATCGAGATCACGCCCGGCGACGCGGGGTTGGGATTGACGCGGACATCTGCCCATTTGTGCAGTGGCCACGGGTAGGAGGTTCCTCCGGTGACCCAGCTTTCCTGGCCGACCGCGTGCGCGCCCAGCGCGAGCGTCATGCTGGCGAAAGCTGCGCATGACGAGCCATGGTCCGCGCCGTCGAGGCTGTCCTGTTGCCAGATGATCGCCTGCATCTCGGACGGCGTCTTGCTTTCGGCCATCCGCAGGTAGTACTTGGCCACGTTGATGATGGCGGACCTGAGCGTTGCTTCGCTGGCCGTGCCCTGCCTGGCCGCGTGCTCGAGGGCCATCAGGTTGATCGGAAGGCTTGCAGGCGACGTCAGCTCGGCCGGCGACTGGGGTACGAAGGACAGCCCGGTGATGGCACCGCCCGCGCCGAGGCTCACCAGCGCGGTCGCCTGCTGCCACCAGGCCTTGCTAGCGGACGTCACGAGTTCACCTCCTTGCCGATGACGCGTCGCGCCGCCATGCCGGGCGGATCATCGGATAGCTGCCTGCGTCACGCCGAGCGCCTTGTCTGTGACAGGCGCTTCAGGATCGCCTGGACTTGCGGGTCGCCCGGGTTGCCGGCGTTCTCGAACAGCACAGCGGCTGCCCGGGCGTCCCTTGGCGGGGCACCGACGACCCATTTCCGGTAGACATCGGCGACCAGCGCTGCCTGCCCCGCCGGGCTGGTCACCGGCTTCGCGCACAGCGGCGGATAGCCTCTCCGCGCGGTGATCTCAGCCGAGCCCGTGTATCGGACGCAGTTGGTCGGGTGGCCTTCCAGGCCGGGCTGGACGACCGGGCTGCCGTCGGTGGCCGTGACGGTTGCCCCGCCGATGATGTTGTTGATGGCCCGCGCCGCCACGGCGAGGCTGTCGATCGGATTGGTCGGGTCGTACGGATGATGGAAGTTCAGCGACCACGCCACCTGCCCGCCTTGCGCCGGCGTGATCGGCTCAAGGCCGACGCGGCCCGTCTTAGCGTCCGAGTAGTTCGGGTCGTTGCCGCTGGTCATGAGCGCGAACACCCACAGGATGCGGCGCGTCGCCTCCGCACAGGCGAAGTTGACCTGGCCAGGTTCCGACTGGACGTCGGGATTCCGGCAGGCCTTCTCGGCTTGGCTCTCAACCGTCGACACGCTGGCCGGCCAGGAGGCGCGCCCGGTGAACAGCACGATCAGTACCGCGGTCAACGCGAGCGCGGCGATGACCGCGCCGATCGCGACCTTCTGCGCCCGGGTCAGACCCCGCCGCCCGGCGTTGCGCCGACCGTGGCTCAGCAGCACGGCCGTGCGCTCCTCGGGCGAATAAGCCGGGTCGCCGGAGCGCCATGCGCCGTCCTCGCTGCGACCGGACTCGTCCAGCAGGGCCGACATACTGTCGGCGGCGTGATCATAGTCCGCATCGTCCAGCGAGTGGCCCCGTGCCCGCCCGGTCCGGACGCGCGCCGCCTGCCTGCCTCCCGCGAGCAGCGCAAGCTCGCGTTCCAGCGACATGCGAGCGTCGCTGAGCTGACGCTCCAAGTGCGCGGTCTGGTCCTGCAGGTCGGCGACGCGCCGGTTGCCGTTCTGAGTGAATGCGGATTGAGATACCACTTTCGTGTCCCTAGCTCGTGGCCCGGGCCCGGGCATGTCCGGCCCCCGGTGTTGACCGGGGCGAATACCGCGTGGATAGATGTCGTGCTGCTGGCTTAGGCCGGGCTGGGCGCGCCCGCTGTCGGGCGGTGCGGGCCATGACAGGGGACTCCTCGTGTCGGCCCAATCGCGCGGCGCTGGTCATGCCCAGTCATCCGGCAGACCGCCTGGCCGGTGGTGCCCGATCCGGAGGAGCCTTGTGCACCTCAGCGGCTCGGCGACCTCCGGCTCTGGACCGGAGACGGCGGGTGACCTGACACATGTATATAATTAGAACACATGTACGAGTCAGCTGTGAAGAGGATTCTATTAGAACATATGTTCGTCACGCGCCGCCAGATCCGCCGGGCCGAGCGAAGCGAGGCCGGCCGGTGGATCGCGCATGAGGCCATGATCGCTGGGCCGGATAGCGCCGCCCGGCGGACGACGTCGCCCGGGTGCGCGCCGCGTGGTTGGGCCTGGGATAGCGTGGGACGTCAGTCATCGTGAGCGTTCGTCGTGGAGTCAGTTATGCAGTTGAGCGCGCGCAACCAGATCCCGGCCAGGGTCACGAGCATCAACGCCGGTGAAGCCATCGCCAACGTCGAGCTGGCCGCGAGCGGGGTGCGCCTGGTGGCGTCGATCACAGTGGAGGCGGTGCGCGAGCTCGGGCTGGCGGAGGGCAGCAACGTCACCGCGGTGATCAAGGCCTCCGACGTCATGCTCGCGACTGATGGCTGATCTGAGCCGCTCGCGAACGGCGGGCGGTCGGCGCTCGCGGCGCGTGGCCGTGTCCGGCTGATAGTCCGGCGTGACCGTCGCCGGGCCGGCAGGCCGGACCCGGCGGTCAGCGGCGTGAACGGGATGTGCAACTCGGTTCTGGTGAGGATGTCAGCGGGATCCGGCTCGTGCCGGTGATGGGGACCGCCGGCGCGGGGATGGAGGCCCGGCCCATGGTCAACCTGGAACTGTCCTGGCAGCAGGCCGGTATCTCGGCCGCGTGCCTGATGACGGCGGCGGTGGTTGCCGCGCGCTCGCCGCGGCGGCGGCTGGTCTACGCGGCCGGCTTCGCCGGGGAGGCGGGCCTGGTGCTCGGCCTCTTCGCGCTGTGGCAGATGGCCGGCAGCTTCCTCGTGATGGGCCCGGACGGCGCGGAGGACCGGGCGCGGTGGATCTGGCATGCGGAGCGGGTCGTTCACATGCCGAGCGAGACCGTCCTCCAGCGGGTGTTCCTGCCGCACCCCCTCATCGTTAAGGCGTTCAATCTGTATTACGCGGGGCTTCACTTCGCCGTTGTCATCGCGTGCCTGCTCTGGGTCTTCGTCCGGCACCGCCGCCAGTACCCGCGGGTGCGCACCACGCTGGTCCTGTTCACCGTCGGCGCGCTGCTCATCCAGTTCATCCCGGTGGCGCCGCCGCGCATGCTTCCCGCCGACGGCATGGTCGACACCGCGGTGCGCTACGGCCAGTCCGTGTATGGCTCGGTGGCCGGGTTCAATGCCGATCAGCTGTCCGCGATGCCGTCGGTGCACATCGGCTGGGCCCTGCTCGTGGCGCTGGTGCTGGTCGAGGTGTCGCGGAGCCGCTGGCGCTGGCTCGCGCTCGGCTACCCCGCGCTGACGATGCTGGCGGTCGTCGTCACGGCGAACCATTACTGGCTCGACGGGCTCGCCGCGGCGCTGCTGCTCGCGCTGGCGCTCGTCGTTCAGCGTGCGGCCCGGGTAGCGGCGCTTCCCGCCCGGATCAGGGGCGCCGCGCGCCGGGCCGGTCCCGCCTGGAAGCCGGCGATGGGCTGGCGCGTTCCCGCCATCGACAAGCGTTGGCCGGACCGCGAGGAGGCGGGATGAGCGTCTTCACCGAGAAGGAGCTTCAGTACCTGCAGAGCGCACGGCTCGGTCGGCTTGCGACCGTCGGCGCGGACGGCATGCCGCACGTGGTGCCGACCAGCTTCAGGTACAACCCGGCGCACGACACCATCGATATCGGCGGTCACGACTTCAGCAGGGCCTCGGCGACGGAACCTCAGCCAGCGCGCGGACCGTCGCCTGAGCCCGCGGGCGCAGGCCAGACCGTCGGCACCCCGTTGGCGGCCATGCCGCCCGTGCCGCCCGGGCGGGATCGCCTTAACGGCTGCCCCGCGCCAGTCATCGCCCCGGCCAGCACCTCCTCCGCACGGTGACACGCGACCAGGCGCGCGGGCCGCACGGTCCGCAGCTGCGGGACCTCGGTGGCGCAGCGGTCAACGGCGAGCGGGCAGCGTGGGTGGAAGACGCAGCCGGTCGGCGGGCTGGTCGCGTCGGGCGGCTCGCCGGGCAGCACGACGCGCGCCGAGCGGGAGGCGGTGTCGATCTCGGGCACCGCCGACCGCAGCGCCCGGGTGTAGGGGTGTGCCGGGGCGCTGAGCAGCTCGCTCGTGGCGCCGGTCTCCACGACCCGACCCAGATACAGAACGGCCGTCTGCTCGCACAGCTCGCTCACGATGCCGAGATTGTGCGTGATGAGCAGGTAGGCCAGGTTCCTGCCCGCGCGCAGGCGGGCGATCAGCGCGAGGATCCGGGCCTGCGCCTTGACGTCGAGGGCGCTTGTCGGCTCGTCCAGGACGAGCAGCCGCGGCTGGACGCTGAGCGCCCTGGCGATCGCGACGCGCTGCCGCTGTCCTCCGGACAGCTGATGGGGGTACCGGCCGGCGAACTCCGGATCGAGTCCCACCTCGGCCAGCAGCTCGCGGGCCCGCCCGGCGGCCAGTCGGCGGGCCACGATCCGGTGCGCGGTCAGCGGCTCGGCGACCGAGGCCCCGATCCGGATCCGCGGATCGAGACTGTTGTCCGGGTCCTGGAAGACGATCTGGGCCGCGCGGCGGTAGCCGGCCAGCGCGCGCCCGCGCAGTCCCGCCACGTCCTTTCCTTCAAAACGGATCTGGCCGCCGGCCACCGCCACCAGCCGGAGCACGGCCCGCCCGATGGTCGACTTGCCTGAGCCGCTCTCCCCGACCAGCCCCAGGCCGAACGGGCCGGAGGGGAGGCGCAGGCTGACCCCGTCGACGGCCCGGACCGGGCCGAAACGGACGGCCAGATCGGTGATCTCCAGCAGCGGCGTCACGGCCCGGCCGGCGCTTCCTCGCGGCGGCGTCACCAGCCCGCCCGTATCCGCCGGCGGCGTCACTGGCCCCGCCCTGCGCTCCGGTGGCGTCACTGGTCCGCCTCCGCCCGCAGCCGGGGCACCGCGGCCAGCAGTTCCACCGTGTAGGGGCTGACCGGCGCCGATACGACCTGGCCGGTGGGGCCTTCCTCGACGATGCTTCCGTTCTGCATGATCGCTACGCGGTCGCACAGCTCCGCGACGACGGCTAGGTCATGGCTGATGAACAGGACTGACATGCCCTCGCGATCGCGCAAGTTCCGCAGCAACTCCAGCACCTCAGCCTGGACGGTCACGTCAAGTGCACTGGTGGGCTCGTCGGCCAGCAGCACCTCGGCGCGCAGCGCCAGGGCGAGCGCGACGGCGACCCGCTGGAGCTGCCCACCGGACAGCTGGGAGGGATACCTGTCGAGCAGGCCGGGCGACAGGAGTACCTGGCTCATGCCTCGTGCGGCCGCCTCCACCGCCTCGGCTTTTGTCATCCCGTGCAGCCGCAGGGTCCGGTGCACGACGCTGCCCACGCGGAATACCGGGCTGAACGCCATCGCCGGGCTCTGGAAGATGGCCGCGATCCGGCGCCCGCGCACCGCGCGCATCTCGCGCTGCGACAGATCGGTGAGCTCGGCTCCGTCCAGCCGGATGCTGCCGCTGACGCGGGCGCCGACGGTGTGGGCGAGGCCGAGTATCGCCAGCGTGGTCATGGATTTGCCCGAGCCGCTGCCGCCGGCGAGCCCGACGATCTCAGCGTCGGCGAGCGAGAGCCCGGCGATGTCGACGACGCGCCGCTCCCCGAAGCTGACCTTGAGGTCGGTGATCGCCAGTCTCGAGCCGCCGGGAGCATCGGGAGACACGAAAATGCATCCTACCTCGGCATAGGCATCCGAATCGGCTGCCGGATCTCGCCCCGATGGCGCCGGGATACATCCAAATTCCCCGACGGCAGCCAGCATCGGGGTACTCGCACCGCTCACCGGCTGCCTGCAGGCCTCAGTCCCCGGGATCGTCCCCTGGGGGCTCCGCAGGCTCCTGCCCGGGCGGCCATGGCCAGCTACTCCCGCCAGGCCGCAGCGGCCCGGTAGCCCCGTCGGTGGGTCCCGGCGGCCCCTGCGGCCCCTGAGGCCCTGGAGGCCCTTGCGGCCCTGGAGGCCCCGGTGTCCCGCCGCCGGGGGACCTTTTCTCGAAGAGCAAAGAGAGTATCTGCCGGTACATCTGCGACGGGAAAGGCACGTACTCGATGCGGCTCAATGCCTGGTCCTGCCCGGCCGATTCGACAATGAAATGGGCGTATCCCAGCGAGCGTCCGAGAGTGGTCTGAAATAGCCTCATGTCGGTTACCTTCGCGAGCGGCATCATCCCGACGTCTGTGTTAACCAGGCTTGTAACGAGCATCAGCCGGTTCTCGGTGATGACAAAGTACCGCCGCCACCAGGTGGCGATCTTCCAGCCTTGCCAGACGGCCAGCGCGACCCACAGCACCCAGACGAGCCGCACGAACCCAGCACTGCCGGGTGGGGCGGACCCGGTCAGAAAGCCCGCGAAAAGCGCGCCCGCTAGGATCAGCGATGCCGGGGCGATAACGGCCATCGGATGCATCCGCACGGAGCGGACGATTCGCTCACTCGGCAAGAGGTACCGGTCGACCAGCCGGGGCGGCAGGTAGGGGACCTGAACTACGCGGCCGGGCAGGCCGCGCACATTCTCAGACCACCGCACCATAACCTTACGATAACGACGTAAGCGACATTTGACGATGCCTAAAATCCTGGTAATGCTTCCTTAAAGCGACGGTAATAACCCGCCTCAACTTCGGCGCCTGCACCGTGGCCGGGCTTATCGCAGGAAGATCCGCTTCGGGTCCATCAGGTCGCGCAGGCCGTCACCGAGCAGGGTAAAGGCGAACGCGGTCACCAGGATCGCGATTCCCGGGAAGGTGACCACCCACCAGGAGGTCAGGAAGTAGTCCTGTCCCTCTGCCACCATCAGCCCCCAGTCGGGCGTCGGGTCCTGCGCGCCCAGGCCGAGGAACGACAGCGCCGATACGGTCAGGATCACGCCGCCGACATCGAGCGACACCTGAATGATCAGGGGCGTGATCGAGTTGGGCAGGATGTGGCGGAAAATGATCCGGCGGCGCGACATGCCCAGCGCCCGGCAGCTGTCGATGTAGGGGCGCCCGGCGACCGAGGCCGCCTGGCCGCGGATGAGCCGGGTGTACCAGGGCCACCAGGTGAGCGCGATCACGATGATCACCGTAGTCACGCTGGTCGGCAGCACCGCAGCCAGCGCGAGCGCGAGCAGCAGCGGCGGGAAGGCGAGGAAGATGTCGGTCACGCGCATGATCGTTTCGTCCAGCCATCCGCCGAAGTAGCCGGCGGCCACCCCGAGTGGGATGCCGATGGCGCACGAGATCGCCAGCACAATAACGGCGATCAGCGGCGAGATCCGCGCGCCGTACAGCACCCGGGAGTAGACGTCCCGGCCGACGTTGTCTGTCCCGAACCAGTGCTGCGCCGACGGCGGGCGGAGCACCAGGAACGGGTGCGTCGCGGTGCCCGCGTCGCCGGGAAAGGGCGCGAGCACGGGGGCCAGCAGGGCGATCACGACGATCAGCGCCGACAGCAGGCCCCCGACCAGGAGCAGCGGGTTCGCGCCCAGCCCGCGCCGCAGGGCCTGCCCGTGGGGGAGTCTCGCATCCGAGGTGGGCAGGGTGCTGGGCGCCTCGATCATTGCAGCCGGATCCTCGGGTCGATGGCGGCCTGGAGGATGTCGACGGCCAGATTCGCCACTACGTACACCAGAGCGATGAACAGGGTCACTCCGAGGATGGCGGGCGTATCGAGACTGGTGATCGAGGCGGTGGTGTAGCTGCCGAGGCCGGGCCAGTCGAAGATCGCCTCGACCAGGAACGTGTTGACGAGCGAGTAGGCGAACACCAGGGCGACTGCCGCCGCAACCGGGTTCCAGGCGAGCTTCATCGCGAAGCGGCCGAACACGGCCCGCTCGCCGAACCCCAGCGCGCGCACCATCTGTATGTGGGTGTCGCCGACCGTGTCCAGGACCTGGGCCCTGACCATGCGCGTGAGCAGGCCCGCCGGGTAGGCGGCAATGACCACGGCCGGCAGCACCATGTGGGCCAGGATGCTGCCGAACATCGGCCAGTTGCCGGTCAGCGGCGCGTCGATGAGGCCGAACCCGGTCAGCCGGGTGAGCGGGTGGGTGAACAGCAGGCTGGGGGAGAACTCGCCGGCCACAGGCAGCAGGTGTAGCCGCTGGGTGAAGACCAGCTGGAGGATCAGCGCCATCCAGAAGATTGGCATCGACACGCCCAGGATCGAGCCGGCCCTGATCGCGTGGTCGCCGGCCCGGCCGGGCCAGCGGGCGGACACCAGCCCGAGCGGCACGGCGACCACCAGAGCGATGATCAGGGCGGCGGTCA
>DAITAE010000286.1:0-6330 GCA_036824445.1 Streptosporangiaceae bacterium
CGTCGCCACCGCTCCTTCGCTGCCGGTTTGACCAATGCCGCGACTGTATCCCCGCGGGCGTGCCCAGCAAAGGCGGTCGGTGTGCCGACTCGGCGAATGGGCCGGCGGCATGGCGACGGTCCAGCGCGAAACCAAGCCGACCGCGGGCGTTTCCGGTCTATGGCAGGTGGGCGGGTACCGGCTGGATTCGGGGGCCGCGCCCGGCGACCGCGACCGTGCGCTCATACGATGCGCGCAGGGCGGCGGCGTCGGCGGGATCGGTGCGCAACGCGGTGCCGGCGGGGAGCACCAGGTAGCCGGGGTGGCGGACCCAGATGGGCACGTAGTGGATGAAGCTGACGCGCGCTCCGCGGCTGTCCACGCTGATGGTGAGCAGGACGATCATCCCATCCTGGGAGGCGGCCGGGCAGCAGGCGCTGGTCTGGTTGGAGATCAGGTTGCCCTCGCCGAAGACGACCAGTTTGCCGCCGATGATGCGGATGGGCTGGACGATGTGCACGTGCTGGCCGACGATCGCGGTGATGGCCGGGGAGCGGGTGAGCTGTTGGGCGAGGTGGAGCTGGAAGCTGCTGGGCTGGGCGGCGTCCTCATCGCCCCAGTGCAGGTTGACGATAACTACCTGCGCTCCATCCCGGCGGGCGCGGTGGGCGTCGGACAAGATCCGTGCTGCGCTGGCCCGGTTGACCGACCAGGGATGCGGCGAGGGGATGCCGTTGGTGAACTCGGTGTAGGCCAGGAACGCGACGCGGACACCCTTCACCGTCATGATCAGCGGCGTTCTGCGCGCCGCCGCCGAAGAGAAGGAGCCGGTGTGCGCCACCCCGGCACGGTCCAGCGCGCGGATCGTGGAATCGACTCCCCGCTGCCCCTGGTCGAGGCTGTGCGTCGCGGCCGTCGAGCACGCCCGCCATCCCGTCTGGCCGATCGCAGCGGCCAGCGAGGGCGGGGTGTTGAATACCGGGTAGCCGGTGGGGCGAGTCGGCGTCATCGGGGTCTCGACATGGCACAGCGCAAGGTCCGCCCGGCGGATGTAAGGCTTGATCTGCGCGAACAACGGCGCGAAGTTGTAGTGGCTGCCCCCACCTAGCACCAGCGCCCGCTCAAAGACGGCGGAATGGATCAGCAAATCCCCGCTCGCCTCGACCACCAGCCGGACCACGTGGCCGAGGCTATGACCGTGCCGCGGGGCCGCCACCGCGCCGGCGTGGGTGTGCCGGGCCGCCCGGCCGCCCGCACCCGCGAAGGCGGCCCATTCGCCCGCAGCGACGGCAAGCGCCAGCACAGCGCACAGCGTGATCACGCGCCGCCGCCGCGCCGCGCGGCGCGCCGGGGCGCTGTGACGCCCCTGCCCGGGCGCGGGCGCCCTCCGATCCACGATCGTGATCGTAGCCCTGCCGGCGGCGCAGAACTGGACGGCAACCGCAACCGAAACAACCCGGCCATGCCTGCGAGCCGCACCCGGCCCGGCGTCGCATGACGCCCCCAGTCGTGCATAGATCTCCAGCGCCGGCCGAGCTTGTCTGCCGCGTCATCCGCATTCCCGCGGTCGACATAGAGCCGACCGGAATCCTCGAGCGCGGGGGCGAGAGCGAGGGGCATGGCCCCCTGCTCGAAGTGGCCGATCGCTTCGGGAAAGGCGTCGCCGTCATCCCGCACGAGACCCTGGATGTGGGCGAACGTCCCCGACCGAGGAGACGCCAGGGTTGAGCGCGGCACGGTCTCTTGCCGAACTCATGGCGGCCTCGGGGGTGCAGGCCTGGCCGCTGGCCGGACTGCTGGCCGCCGGTTACACCGCCTCGACGCTCGGCGGACCCGTCGCCGAGCAAGGCCTCCCCGGCCATAATTTGAAAGCACCCCGCTCGTAGTACCGCCCGCCTGGCCTGCAGCACCGACATGACCTTGCCGGCCGCTGGGATATCCTTCCCCGGCGCCGAATCTGCTGTCAGAGCACGACTCTTCCGATTCCTGCTAGCCCCAATGCGCGGCACCGTACATGCTGGAACGCTGTTCACATGGCAGCGCTCGGTGTCCTTATTGTGGACGACAGCTGGTTGTTCCTGGAGGCCGCCCGCGATCGCCTGGAACGGGAGGGCCTGCGTGTGGTCGGCGTTGCCGTTACCTCGGCTGAGGCGCTGCGGCGAGCAGAGGAGCTCCGGCCGGAGGTTGTCCTGGTGGACGTCATGCTGGGGGGTGAGAGCGGGTTTGAGCTTGCCCGGCGTCTGGCCGCATACCACCGGGATGGCGGGCCGGCCGTGATCCTGATCTCGACCTACTCGGCGGCCGATTTCGCGGGCCCTATCGCCGAAAGCCCGGCGGCGGGGTTCCTGCCGAAGCGAGAGCTGTCGGCGGATGCGATTCGCCGGGTCGTCGATGGCCGCGGGCCAGGCGGCCCACCCGGCGCTCCCGAGCGTTGAGACCCGCCGCCCGGCCCGGGCCGGCGCGGCTATGGGGTGGCGGTGGCGCCTGGCAGCGTGGGCACGGCCATCGGATCGGCCGGAAGCTGGACGTGCAGCACTGTTCCGTGGCCGGGCGGGCTCAGGACCGAGATCGTTCCGCCAAGGGCCTCGACCCGGTCTTTGAGGCCGATGATGCCTGAGCCGCGGCTCGGGTCGGCGCCGCCTATGCCGTCGTCGCTGATCGAGAGGGTGAGGGCGCCGTCACGGCCGTCCGCGCGCATGTCGATGACCGAGGCCTGTGCGTGCTTGGCGACGTTGGTGATTGCCTCCGATGCGATGTAATAACCGGCCGCCTCGACGTGCTCTCCGAGCCGCGGGCCGAGATTCAGGTCGAGTTCGACCGGCACCGCGGAGCGCCGGGCGAGTGCCTCGAGAGCTGGGCCGAGCCCGGCCTCGGACAAGATGGCCGGGTGGATGCCGTGCGAGACCTCCCGCAGTTCGTCCAGGGCGGTACCGAGTCCATCAGCCAGCAGCGACAGCTCGCCCTGGATCTCGTGCACGCGCCGGGGTGTCCTCGCGATGATGCCGGCTTTCAGCGCGAGCGAGACGAGACGCTGCTGGATACCGTCGTGCAGGTCACGCTCGAGGCGCCGCCGCGTTTCGTCCGCGGCGGCGACGATCCGGGCGCGCGACGCCGACAGCTCGGTGCGGCTCTGGGTGTTCGCCATGGCGGTTCCCAGCAGCTCGGTGAACTCGGCGAGACGACCCTCCGCCTGATCGGGCAGGGGCCCATCCGTGGACGCGATCGTCACCAACCCCCAGACAGCTCCGTTGACGATGATCGGGGCGGCAGCGACGCTATGCAGCCCCAGCTCGCGTGCCTTGGCGGCGAAGGCGCCCCGCCGGTGTGAAAAGTCCACCATCCGTCCGGCGCGGCCAGTCTGCCGCACGCGTGCGGCCAGCCCCACGGCATGGAACGGCCATCGTGTGCCCGGTTGGAACGGGTGCGGCCGGTCGCTCCAGGCGGCGATCACCGTGATCGTCTCGTCGGCCTCGTAACGCTGAACTGCGGCAATGGGCAGGTGCATCACCTCAGAAACCTCGTGGGCAACGGCGGCGAATACCTCTTCCGTGTCCGCGCCTTGGGCGACGAGCGTGGCCACGCGGCGCAGCGCCGCCTGCTCGTGCGCCAGCCGCTGGATCTCGGTCCGTGCGTCACTATTGGCGATCGCCGTGGCCATGAGTTCGGTGAAGGCGGCCAGACGGTCCAGGGTGTCGGCGGGCAACGGCGGGCGTTCGGAGCCGGCCGCCACCACCACCGCGCCCCAGACGCGGCCGCTGACGAGAACGGGAACGCCGGCCGCCATGCCGATACCGAGCTCCTCCGCTGGCCCGGTAATGGCGCTCCTGATCTGCGTGTAGTCATCGATTCTGAGCGGCTGGCCCGTCCGCTGCAACGAGGCGACGAGGCCCGGGTCACCGGCCGGGCAGGGCCACGGCCGGCCGAGATAGAGAGAGACCTTGCCCGCCCCGGCGATCACCGTCGCCATCCCTTCCCGCTCGTAGCGGAAGAGCCCGACCAGCGGAACGCCGAACAGCTCAGCGACCTCGGCGGCCACCGCGGTGAAGACGTCGCCGGGCGGGACGGCTTCGGCGACCAGTGTGGCGACGCGGCCGAGCGCCGCCTGCTCGGTGGCGACTCGTCCCAGTTCCTGGCGCGCCTCGGTGTTCGCGATCGCCGTCGCGGCAAGCTCGGTGAACGCGCCGATGCGCATCTCGATTCCCGTGGGCAGCGGCTCTGGTCGCGAGGAGCCGGCGGCCATGACCCCCCAGACCCGTCCCCCGACCTGGATCGGAACCCCGACCGCCGCGCGAACCCCTATGGCGCGGACCATCTCGGCCACGGGGCCTGAGGCGTCGCTGTAGTCGTCGATGCGAGCCAACTGTTGCGTGCGGAACACGCGGCCGATGATGTTGTCCCCTTCCAGCGGTACCCGTGTGCCGACCAGCATCGGCGGCCCTCGCAGGTTCCAGGACCCGACCACGGTCGCCGTCTGATCCCGCTCGTAGACGACCAGGTAGGCACTATCGAGGTGCAGGACCTTCGCAGCCTCTTCGGCGACCGCCGCGAAGACCTCTGCGGGCGAGGGCTGCCGGGCGACCAGCGTCGCCACCCGCCGCAGCGCCGCCTGCTCGTCGGCCAGTACGCCCCGTGCCTGTTCTGACCCGGCCGCGCGGCGGCCGACCTGGGTCGCTACCACGCCGACAATGACCGACATTCCCAGGAACAGACCGAGCACGAGCACGGTCGCCCCGTCGAGGTTGCGCAGCGGAGGCAGAAAATACCAGTCGAACGCCAAAATGGTCACAACCCCTACCGGGAGCGCGTACAAAATCCCGGCGAAGCGGGCGACGGCCAGCACGGCCAACAGGAGGAGCAGGCCCAGGAGCACAGCAGGAACGTGAGACCTCGCGGCTGTGCTCACAACAGCCGCGACAACGAACGCGGCGACGCCCACGACAACGGCCAGGACGATCTCCATCCAGAACCGTCCGCGCCGCCAGTGCGACCACGAGGTCACAGTAAACTACCTGCTTAGTCGGCTTGGTGTAGTCCGGCCGGGCCCGCCGACCCCCGCCATGTGTCGAGCCTGTCACCCTGGCCCATGGCCCGCAATGGCGCGTAGGGCCCTTGACGGCCCGAAGCGACGTCTGCCTGGGCCGCTGACTGTACATGGCGGCCTGCGCGGCGCAGCGCCCGCCGCCCGGTGTCCCGCCATCCTCCCCGGCCACGGCTAGTCGATAATGCAAAGCATGATGAGCAGCGGCAGGACCGGCCGGCCCGGCCCCGGAGGGACGAGGCGGCCCCTGCCATGACCGGGCCGCGGGTGGTGCTGGCCGAGGACGATGTCCTGCTGCGCGAGGGCCTGGCCAGGCTGCTCGGAAGTTCCGGCTATGAGGTGGTGGGGCAGGCGGGTGACGGCCCGCAGCTGCTGGCGCTGGCCCGGGAGACCGGGCCCGACGTGGTAGTGGCCGACATCCGGATGCCGCCCACCCACACGACTGAGGGGCTGGAGGCGGCCCGGGTGATCCGGCAGGAACTGCCTGATACCGCCATCCTGGTGCTGTCCGCCTACGCCGAGGTCCAACACGCGATGGAGTTGCTGGCTGGCGGAGATGGCATCGGCTACCTACTCAAGAGCCGCGTCGCCGATGTGGAAGAGTTCCTGGACGCGCTGCAGCGGATTGCCAGGGGTGGCTCGGTCGTGGACCCTGCGCTGGTACGAGAGCTGGTGAGCGCGCGCCGGCGCGAGGACCCGCTTGCCGCGCTTTCCGCGCGAGAACGCGAGGTGCTCGCCCTGATGGCGGAAGGACGCTCCAACGCCGGCATCGCACGGCGGCTCTTCGTCACCGGGGGCACCGTCGAGAAACACGTCAGCAGCATCCTCACCAAGCTGAACGTGCACGACGCCGACGATGACCACCGCCGCGTCCTCGCCGTGATCACATTCCTCAAGGCCCGCTGAGCCTAGAAGGCGCGCATGACGCCGGGCCGCGCAGGGGTGTCTTGATACCCTCGGCAGGCGCGTGACAGCAGCGGCCCAGCACGCTAGGCAGCAATTCCCGTTCATTCAATTCAGGCGCTGGGGCGAAAGCAAGGCTGCCTTTTCCCAGGACAGCTGCTATCCAGATGCCGCTTTCCTGCGCTCATCTCGCGCCGGCCACCAATTATCCTTCCGAACGCCCCGTTCGTGCTGCATGTCGCGAAACATCGCGCCTGGTCGCGTTCGCCGTCACGGCAGGCGGGCATTTCTGCTAGCTGCTTCTGGTAACCCGGAGGGTTCGGCGCCAGTCCCCCGACCGCCCGGCTTCGGGGTAGCAGGCATCCCACAGTTGGGGCTGGCTGGGGGGCTGGACTGGGGGCTCGCGCTGA
>DAITAE010000287.1:0-6326 GCA_036824445.1 Streptosporangiaceae bacterium
ACAGCTGCGGGTTCACCGAGGCCGTGCGCGGCGTGCTGTCCCACCACATGGTGATCCGCGGCGGGAAGATCGCCAACTACCACCCGTACCCGCCGACCCCCTGGAACGCCAGCGTGCGCGACTCCTACGGCACCCCCGGCCCGTACGAGGACGCGGTGCAGAACACGCCGATCTTCGAGGAGAACCCGCCGGACAGGTTCAAGGGGATCGACATCATGCGCGCGGTCCGCAGCTACGACCCGTGCCTGCCGTGCGGGGTGCACATGTACCTCGGCAACGGCAAGGTGCTGGAGAAGGTGCACTCGCCCATGACCGTCACCCTCGCCACCTGACCCGCGGGTGACACGACGGCGCCGGGCGGCCCAGCCCGGCTGAGGAAGAGGCGAGGCAGATGACGCGCGTGCGGCAGGCCGGGGAGCGGATCGAGGAGCTGCTCGGCATCCTGCGATCCGCGGGCGGCGATGCCGCCGCCGCCGCGGAGGAGCTGGTGCGGCTCCTGCTCGGCCTCTACGGTGAGGGGCTCAGCCACATCATGGACGCCCTCGCCGCCGAAGGTGAGGCCGGCGGCGCGGTCCGGGACCGGCTGCTCGCCGACCCAGTCGTGGAGAGCCTGCTGCTCCTGCACGACCTGCACCCGCTCGACGTGGACGCCCGGATCCAGCGCGCGCTCGACCGCGTCCGGCCCTACCTGGGGTCGCATGCCGGCGGGGTCAAGTATCTCGGCGTCGGCGCGGACGGGGTGGCGCGGCTGCGCCTGGAGGGCAGCTGCCACGGCTGCCCCTCGTCCACGGTGACCGTGCAGCTGGCCATCCAGGGAGCCGTGGAGGACGCCGCGCCGGAGGTGACCGAGGTCGTGGTGGAAGGGATGACCGATCCGCCGGAGCCACCCCTGCTCCAGATCGGCCGGCGGACCGGGCCACCAGATTCTCCCGGCTCCCCGGTCGGCGACGCCGGGGACCCGGGGTGGGTGAGCCTGCCCGGCATCGGCCCGCCGGACGGACGGCCGACCGCCACTTCGGCCGGCGGGATCCCGGTCGTGGTCTGCTCGGTCCGCGGCACGCTGTACGCCTACCACGACGCCTGCGCCGCGTGCGGCTCCTCGCTCGCCGGCGGGACACTGACCGGGGAGCGGCTCGGCTGCCCAGCCTGTGGCGCCCGGTACGACGTGCGGGCGGCGGGCAGGAACCTGGACGACCCGCAGCGTCACCTGGACCCGCTCCCGCTGCTCACCGACAGCCAGGGGATCCGGGTCGCGCTGCCGGCGGGCGCCGCGCCCGGCCGCGAGCCCGCCGGGGAGGCGGTCTCCCGTTGACCGGGCAGCACGGTTCCCCGACGGCCGGGCGGCAGGGCCTGCGCCGCTTCCTCCAGCCCGCGGACGAAGGGCCGCCGGGCAGCGCGGGCGGCGCCGGGCCTAGCATCGAACCTGCCGGGCCGGGCACCCCGCCGTACCCCCCCCACGGCGCCGTGGAGCCCGGTCCGGCCCCGGGCCAGGCCGAGGAGACCTGTGAGCTGTGCGCGACGCCGATCGGGCCGGTCCATGGACACCTGGCGGACCTGGAGCGCTCGACGCTCACCTGCGCCTGCCGCGCCTGCTACCTGCTGTTCACCGAGCCCGGCGCCGGCCGAGGCCGGTACCGCGCCGTTCCGGAACGCTACCTGCGGGACCCCGCCCGGCCGCTGACCGCAGCCGAGTGGGCCGAACTCGACGTGCCGGTCGGGCTCGCCTTCTTCCTGAACAGCTCGCGCCGCGGGCAGGTCTGCGGCTTCTACCCGAGCCCGGCCGGCGTCACCGAATGCACGCTCGACCTGGCGGCCTGGGCCCGGCTCGGCAAGGATCACCCGCTGCTGCCGGCCGCAGACGCCGATGTCGAGGCGGTGCTGGTGAGCCGCACCGACGCCGGGGTGGAGTGCTTCGTGGTGCCGGTGGACGTGTGCTATGAGCTCGCCGGGCGGATGCGGATGCTGTGGCAGGGCTTCGACGGCGGGGCGGAGGCGCGGCAGAGCATCGCCGAGTTCCTCGACTCCGTGCGGTCCCGTGCCCGTGACCTGCCTCCGGGGCCCTGACGTGGCCGAACTGGTCTTCGACTGGCTGGGCGCCCGGGCCGAACGGTTCTCCGTGGTGCCCGCCCTCACCCTGTGCCTGCGGATCAGCGAGACCACCGGCCAGCCGGTGGACGCGATCGCGCTGCGGTGCCAGATCAGGATCGAGCCCCATCGCCGCCGTTACGGCGAGGCCGAAGCGCGGCGGCTGCACGATCTCTTCGGCGATCCCAGCCGGTGGGCGGACACGCTCAAGCCGCTCCAGTTCACCACGGTGCCGGTGATGGTGCCCGGGTTCAGCGGCAGCACCGACCTGGATCTGCCGGTGCCGTTCACCTACGACCTGCAGATCTCCGCCACCCGGTACTTCGCCTCGCTCGACGACGGCGAGGTGCCGCTCCTGCTGCTGTTCAGCGGTACCGTGTTCGCCACCGTCGACGGCCGGCTCCAGGTGCAGCAGGTGCCATGGAGCAAGGAGATCAGCTGCGGCCTGCCGGTCAAGGTCTGGCGGGAGGCGGTCGACGCCCACTTCCCGGACAGCGCCTGGGTGACGATGAGCCGCGACACGCTCGACGAGCTGATGCGCTTCAAGACGCGCCACGCCCTGCCCACGTGGGACGCCACGCTGCGGGCCCTGCTGACCCGGGCCGCCGAGGCCGCTGGGCCCGATGAGGCGGGGGAGGGCCGGTGAGCGCATCCCCGGAGTTCCTCGCCGACGCCAGGCAGGTCGCCGACGCGATCCTGTACGAGGGATACCTGCTCTACCCCTACCGCGGCTCGGCCCGCAAGAACCAGTCCCGGTTCCAGTTCGGGGTGCTCATGCCCCCGGCCTACCGCGATGTCGACGACTGCGAGCCATCCGCCAGCCAGACCGAGTGCCTGCTGGAATGCCCCGAGGACGCCGCCGTCACCGTGTTCGCGCGCTTCCTGCACCTGCAGCGGCGTCAGGTGGAGGCGAAGGACGGCCCCGGCGGCTTCCGCGCGGCGGCCTCGGTCCGGGTGGACGGAGCCGAGGTCACCACCTGGGACGAGGCGGCCGAACGAGAGCACCGGGCGACTGCACCGATCCACGCGCTGCTCGCCGGCGGGGTGGACGCCGCCTTCGCGGTGCCCGGCGGCGAGAGCGTGGAGATGCTCACCGACCTCAGGGGGCGGACCGTCGGCCGGGTGGTCCGGCGGCGGGCGTCGCTGGCCGGCATGATCCGCCTTCGGGCGGGCCGGCTGCCCGGCCCGTACGGTGGCCTGCGGCTGGGGGTCACGATCGAGAACCAGACCAGCGCCGATGGCCCGCTGCGGCGCCGGGAGGACGGGCTTCGCCTGGCGCTGATCGCCGCGCATGCGCTGATCCATGTGCCCGGCGGCAGGTTCCTCTCGCTGACCGATCCCCCCGAGTGGGCGGAGCCGCACGCGGCCGCGTGCGGCAACACGGGCACGTGGCCCGTCCTGGCCGGCCCGGAGGAATGCCGGGAGCTGGTGCTCAGCTCGCCGGTCATCCTCTATGACCACCCGCGGATCGCCGCCGAGAGCGCGGGCGAGCTGTTCGATTCCACCGAGATCGACGAGATCCTGACGCTGCGCACGCTCGCCCTGACCGACGAGGAGAAGCGGGAGGCCCGCGCCACCGACCCGCGCGCGGCGGCGTTGCTGGACCGGCTTGATGACCTTCCGCCCGAGATGCTGGAGCGCATGCACGGCGCCATCCGCTACCTCGGACCGCCCACGAAGGCGGAGACGGGACGGCCGGGCGCGGGCAACGAGGTAACGGGCCAGGGCGGCACGGGCCGGGCTGTATCCGGCGAGGGCGGCACGGACCCGCCGGGCGCGCGGCCGGCATCCGCCACGCTGGATCGTTCAGCGCCATGGTGGGATCCGGGGGCGGACACCAGCGTCTCGCCGGAGACCGATCACATCATGATCCAGGGGGTGCGGGTCGCCCGCGGCAGCCGGGTCCGGATGCGGCCGGGTGCCCGCCGGGCGGACGCCCAGGATCTCTTCCTCACCGGCCGCAGCGCGCTGGTGGAGGCCGTGCTCCACGATGTCGACGGCAACGTCCATCTCGCGGTCACCCCCGAGGACGACCCGGCCGCCGACCTCCAGCGCAGCCACGGCAGGTTCTTGTACTTCGCGCCTGACGAGGTCGAGCCGATCGGGCTGCCGACGTGACCGGCCTGCCGCAGACGCCGGCGCATCCGCCCATGGCACATTCCGGGCCGCCGTCCACAGCGGCCGGGCAGTTCACCCACCTGCACACTCGGGGCGACCCGCCCATCCGCACCTGCGGGGGCAGCCGACCCACCCGCACCGGACACAGGAGGAACGCAATGATCGGCAGGCTGATCAAGGCGGCGCTCATCGCAATCGTGCTGGCTGCCATTATCCAGTCGATTCCCGACATCAAGCGGTACCTCGAAATCCGCAAGATGTAGCCGGGCGGGCGGTGGCCGCCGTTGCCGTATGAGCCGCGCCGGCCGGTACGACGGGGGGTGCGCGCCGTCCGGCCGTGGCGGGTATGCGGAAGGGCCGCGCGCCCCGGCGGCGCAGGATTTGGCACGATGTGCCGGTGAACGGATACCTGATCGCTAAGGATGGCTCGGCCGCCACCATGGACAGCCAGACCGTGCGGCACCTGCTGGACGAGGGCGAACTGCTATGGCTTGACCTCTACCGTCCGGACGCGGATGAACTCGGCCTGCTGACCACCGTGTTCGGCATTCACCAGCTTGCCGTGGAAGACGCCGAACAGTTCGGGCAGCGCCCGAAGCTCGAGGACTACGACGATTTCACGCAGTTGATCGCCTACGGCGTGGAGGATGCAGGCGAGTCGCTGGTCGAGGTTCACTGCTTCTACTCGGAGCGGTACCTGGTGACCGTCCGGCACGGCGACTGCGCCGCGTTCGCCGAGGTCCGTGCCCGTCTCGGGCACGGACCTCGGCCCAAGCCCATCAGCAGGCTGCTCCTGCTGCACCACATCCTCGACGAGCTGACCGACGGCTTCTTCCCGGTCCTGTCCACGTTCGACGACCGCGTCGACCAGTTGCAGGACGAGATCTTCGCCAAGCCGACCGACGAGCAGCTGTCCGAGCTGTTCACCAGGAAACGCTGGCTGATCGGCGTGCGGAAGGTGATCACGCCGCAGCGCGACCTGATCGCCTCGCTGGTCTCCGGGGTGACCGACCTGCCCGGCATGACGCGGGAGATCGAGCGCTACTTCCGTGACCTGTACGACCACCTCATCCGGATCAGCGATCTTGTCGACAGCTACCGCGATCTGCTGACCGGATCGATGGACGCCTACCTGTCCACCGTGTCGAACCGGCTCAACGTGGTCATGAAGCAGCTCACCGTCATCGCCACCATCTTCCTGCCGCTGTCCTTCATCACCGGCTTCTTCGGCCAGAACTTCGCCTGGATGGTCCAGCGCATCGGCGGCCTGCCCGCGTTCCTGGTGATCGGGCTGGGGGGCGAGCTGGCCGTCGTGGCGGGCATGCTGGTCCTCTTCCGCCGCCGCGGCTGGCTGTAGGCATGCGGGCCCGGGCGGCGATGACGCGGTCACGGCACGGGGCCGTCCGCGACGGCCTGCTGGTGCTGCTCACCCTCACGACCGGCGCGGTAGACGCGTCCTGCTTCCTGCACCTGGGAAACGTGTTCAGCAGCGTGATCACCGGGAACCTGGTGCTGCTCGGGGTCGCGGCCGCGACCCAGTCGGCCTCACTGGCGATCCACAGCGGAGTGGCGCTGGCGGGGTACTCGGCGGGGGTGCTCATCGGCGCGCCGATCGCGACCAGGCGGGCGCGGGGGGGCGAGACCTGGCCGCTGAGTGTGAGCGTCACCCTGGTGGCCGAGTTCTGCGTGCTGGCCGCGTTCTCGGTGGGCTGGGAGCTGACCGGCGGCCGCCCCGGCAGCACGGCCCAGGTGCTGCTGATCGCAGCGCTGGCGGTGGCGATGGGGATCCAGAGTGCCGCCGTCCGGCAGCTGGGCGGGATGTCCACCACCTACCTGACCGGGACCCTGACCGCGGTGGTGACCGAGCTGGTGACCCGCGACCGGGGGCCGGGGTTTGCCCGCAGTGTTGGGGTGCTGGCCGCCATCGTGTCGGGGGCCGTCATCGGCGGCCTGGTCGCAGAGCACGCCCCCGCCTGGCTGCCGGCCGCCATCATGACGCCGCTGGCGGTGGTCGTGATCGCCTCGATCACCGGGTTCGACGCGGATGAGTGATCGTCAGCTCAATCTCGCCGCGCCTGGCCGCCGGGGGCGGGGACCGTGGCCGGCTGCCGCGGCGGTGCTTC
>DAITAE010000800.1:0-1857 GCA_036824445.1 Streptosporangiaceae bacterium
GCCCGGTGGTGCTTCGACCGGCTCCCGCAGCCTCCAGACCAGCACGACTGGCTGCAGCAGCACCAGGATCAGTGGCGCGCCTCGGGCCTGCCCTGGGACGACTACTGCCGGGACTGGGCGGAACAGGAGGGCCTGCACGCCGGGCAGGACATCGTGCGCGAGCTTGACGCGCGGTTCGACCCCCGGCTGCTCGCCTACGGACCCTACTTCTTCACCAACCTGGCCGACATCAGCGACAACGACGAGCAGGCGGCGATCGACGCCGGGGAGATCCAGGCCAACCGCATCGCCTACGTGGGCCGGCGGCGGTAGGCAGCGAGCCCACCAGGGAAGGTGCCTGGGCGCCGACCCGCTTACGACCTCCCCGCGATTGGGATCGGGGCATGCTGGCGTGAGTGGGCCGGATGGCTCAGCAGTCCGTGGGGAAGGCGGGCACGAGTTCGGTCAGGCGGGCTGCCACAGCTCGATCCGGTTGCCCTCAGGATCGGTGACCCAGCCGAACCGGCCGACACCCTCCATGTCCTGCGTCTCTTTGGCCACGTCCGCTCCCTTGGCGCGCAATTGCGCGAGCATCGCATCCAGATCGCGGACCCGGAAGTTGAGCATGGTTTGCTGGGCGCGGGACCCGAAGTAGCCGGTCTCGGACTCGAACGTCGCGAACACCGTCAGCCCGGCTCCCTGACGCCACAGGCCGTTCTCATCGGCGTCCAGGCCTAGGCAATCGCGATACCACGCGCTCAGGGCCGCCGGGTCAGCGGCCCGTATGAAGTATCCACCGATTCCCAGCACACGTTCCATGCCGCTATCTTGCCAGGACGGCGACCGGGCGGGCTGGCACCACACCATCGCCCGCTTCACCCCGCGTCTCAATCGCGGGGGAACTCGTTAGTGCAGTCCCGCAGCCGGGGGCCCGCCGCCCCCGTCGAACTCGGCGGTGAGCGCGTCCGGGGCACGCATCCGCCACGCGTCGGTCACGAGCTCCGCCAAGCGCCCGGCGTCCACCTCCGCCAGCCGGAGCATCACCAGCGGCCAGCCGTCGTAACCGGGCGTGGTGAAGAAGACCTCCGGCTCGCCGAGGAGAAGAGCCTGCTTCTCGGCCTCATCCCCGACGTACAGCACCGCGATGTCGATCCGGATGAGCCGCGGCTTGCCCGGCCTGCGCTCCGGGTACGACCAGACGAATCCCTTATTGGCCACCCGGAAGTCGAAGCCGTCGCTGTCGATCTCGACCACGCCGGGCAGGGCCAGCGCGAGGCGACGTACGTCGTCGGCGTCAGCCATCGAGGTCCCTCCATGATCGCGCCACCAGCATAAGCTCGGGCCAGGCACCGGGGGCAGCGGCGCCGCGCACAAGTGGAACTGCCGACGGCCGCTCGGCCGGCTGCTGGCCGAGCGGCATGGGACCAGGCTCTTGAGCGCGCCTCAGGCGGTTGCGCCCGGCGCCTGGGTGGTGGGTCCGAGGGCCGCCGTGATGGCGAAGCCGGTGATCAGCGGCCAGTACAAACCCGGCTGGTCCAGCCACGGGAAGTGACCGGCTCCCTGGATCACCTCGAGCCGGCCGATCCCGGGCGACAGCGCGCCGACGATCTCCCGTGCGGCAGCCACCGGGGTGACCGGATCGAGCTCGCCCACGCACACCAGTGTCGGGCAGCTGATGCCGGCCAGCTGGCTTGTCACGTCCAGGCGGCGAAGCAGGTCCATGCCGGGCGGACCCAGCTCGGGGTTCTGGATCCTGCGTGCCAGCTCCTGGGTGCCCGGGACCCGGGGGTCGAATGCGGCGAAGACCTCTGCCCACTGCTCATCGGTGATCGGATCGCCGTCGTAGTCCCGCCGGGCCAGCTCGGCCACTTCCGCGCC
>DAITAE010000288.1:0-6303 GCA_036824445.1 Streptosporangiaceae bacterium
TGATGTTCCTTGTCGATGATCTCCACGTTCGCGAGCCTGCTGAGGTCGATCACGACGCCGTCGTCGTTGGTGCCGAAGCCCGGAAAGCCATGGCCGCCGCCTCGCACGGACAGCACAAGCCCTGCGCTGGCAGCGAATCTGACACCTGCTTGCACATCCTCGACGCTCTCGGGCCGCAGAACATGGGCCGGACTACCCGAGGCCAGTACCGAGCGACTGGCCGATTCGTACTCCGGTCCGCCCGGTTCGATGATGTCGCCACCGAAGTCACGGCGAAGGGTTTCAAGCGCTGAGCTCATGACGTTCCTTGCCACACAGGAGAATCCTCGTTATCCGAACTGCCGGGCCGGTAGTCGCCGCCGGGCCGACACACCTCTATGACAAGACAGCTCGGTGAGGCGTGACATGGACGAAGGTGACGCACGTCTCCCTGCCGCGCCGCGGCGCAGACGCCTGGTCCTCGCGACGGCGGGTTAGTCGGTGGAGGGTTCGGCTCGGTTGGCCAGGCGGCGGGTGACGGCCAGTGCCCAGGGGATGCTGAGCAGCAGGACGAGCGCGAGGGCGAGGAACAGTGGCGCTGGCCGGGCGGCGGCGAGGCCGAGGCACGCCAGGGCCACGGCGGCGCAGGTGCCGGCGAGTGGCTGGTACAGGCCGCGGTCGGACCGCCAGGCTTGCAGGCTCGCGGATACCAGCATCGTCGCGCACAACACGACGGCGGCACCGGCGCACAGTACCCACGCCGTGGCGGCGGGGGTGCGGCCGTCGTGGGCGTGGTGGACGAGGCTGACCATCGCGGCGCCCATCGCGGCGATGGCCGCGGTGAGCGGCAGGTGGCTGAGCAGCCACTGCAGGCTGCCCGCCGGTTCCGTTCTGGGATGGCGGTGCCCGGCGAAGTCGAAGTAGGTCCACCAGGCGCCGAAGCCGACCACGACGGCGGCCAGCCCGACGGCGAGGGTGAGCCCGCTGACCGGCTCACCGGCCAATCCGGCGACGACACCGCTGACGGTTTCGCCGAGCACGATGATGGTGAGCAGCCCGAACCGTTCGATGAGCGCGTCGGTGACAAGAAGCGCGGACGCCTGCGCCGGGCTGGCGAGGACCGCGGCGGCGAACCCGGCCAGGTAGACGACGTCGAGGAGGCCCCAGGCCGGGATACGGGCACCGGCCGGCAGGAAGGCGGTGCCCACCAGCGCCGCGGCGCAGGCAGCCGTCCCGGCGACGAACAGTCGGCTCGCACGGCGGTACTCGGGCCGGTCGCCGCGAGAGGCCAGCAGCCACAACACGGCCAAGATCGCAAACAGCACCCCCGTGGCGACGGCGAACGGGGCTCCACGCGCACCGCCCGCCTGGGGGATGAAGGCGCCCATCGCGACCAGCACCAGGATCTGCAGCAAGAACGTGCTGCGGGCGCGGGCGTCGTCGCGACCGTGCAGCTCGTGGTGGAGGCTCCCGTTGATCCAGGCGATCCACACCAGCGTGAACACCACCGCGAACTCGCCGAGCCCGCGCCAGGTCAGGTGCCCGGCCAGGTGGTGGGCGGCCTGGGCGACCAGCACGACCGTGGCGAGGTCGTAGAAGAGTTCGAGCGGGCCGACCACGCGCTGGCGCGGTTGCTCGCCGTGAGGGCGGGGCGGCTGCCACAACGAGCGGCGCAGCCGGGCCCAGCGCTGCCGGCGTGTGGTGGGGCCTGCGCCGGGCCGGGGCGGACGAGATGCCCGGGCCGGGTCCGCGGCCTGGCCGCGCCGGTCTGATTCGTCCCGCATCCGGTTCGGCTCCTTGTGTGCCGCCGCCCCGTCTGAACCCGGCCAGGACGTGCGTGGCCGGACCCTGGGCCGTCAGGCCGCGGACGGCCGCGTTCGGTCCAGTCAACCATCAGCAGGCGCCCGGCGAACAACCACTGCCGCCCTGCTGGATGAGTCCGCCGGGCCGTCCGCACCCGGCGCGGGCCCGCCCTGGCGGCGGTGGCCGGCGTTCGTGCACCGCAAAGTGCACTTCCCTTTCCGGGCTGCAAGGATGGCAGGTATGGACGCCACGCAACTGGAGAAGGTCCGGTCGGGTCGCGGGTTCTTCGCGGCGCTCGACCAAAGCGGCGGTAGCACCCCGAAGGCGCTGGCCGACTACGGCATCGACGAGAGCCGGTACGCCTCCGAGGAGGAGATGTTCGACCTCGTCCATGCGATGCGGACACGGGTGATCACCGACCCGGCGTTCGACGGCTCCCGCATCCTGGGGGCGATCTTGTTCGAGCAGACCATGGAGCGGGACATGCAGGGTGTCCCGACGGCGCGGTACCTGTGGGCCGAGAAGCAGGTCGTCCCGTTCCTCAAGGTGGACAAAGGGCTCGCCGCCGAGCAGAACGGCGTGCGGTTGATGAAGCCGATCGGCACGCTCGACGAGTTGCTCGAGCGGGCGAACCAGCACCGGATCTTCGGCACGAAGATGCGATCAGTGATCAACGATGCCGACAAGGACGGGGTGGCCGCGATCGCCGATCAACAGTTCGAGTACGCGGCGCAGATCTCGGCCGCCGGGCTCGTCCCCATCCTGGAGCCCGAGGTCAGCATCGACAGCCCACGCAAGGACGAAGCGGAGATGTTGCTCCGGGACGCGTTGCAGTCGCGCATCGAGGCGCTGCCCGGCGACGGCGCGCTCATGCTGAAACTGACCATCCCGACCCAGCGAGGCCGCTACGCCGCTCTCGCCGCCGACCCGCGGGTCGTCCGGGTGCTCGCCCTGTCCGGCGGCTACAGCCGCGACAAGGCGTGCGCGTTGCTGGCCAGGGATCCGAGCATGATCGCGAGTTTCTCCCGGGCGCTGCTAGAGGGACTGTCCGACCAGCAGACCGGCGAGCAGTTCCACGCGCAGCTGGACGCCTCGATCGGGCAGATCTTCAACGCCTCCGTGGACAAGGTGCCGGCCGGTGGCTGAGCGGCAGGGCGCACGGTGAAGATCATTAGGGTCAGGATGCCAGGCCGTTTGGGGCCGGGCTGAGGCCGGTTCAGCCGATTTCCTTGCCGAACGCTTGGTCGAGCAGGCTGCCGGCATCAGGTGGCGGGGCCGTGCGTGGTTCCCGGCCCGCCGGCCGGGCAGCGGGCCGGGTGGCCGCCGGCCTGCCCACAGGCTCTCCGGGCGTCACTGGTTCGCGCGGCAGCGCGGGGGGTGCGGCGGTGAGGCGTTTGACTTGGACGAAGGTTACGCCGCCGCGGTGGATGTAGGCGGCCTGCCCGACGTCGATGCGGCGGATGAGGGCGGGGTCGGCCACCGGCCAGCGGCTCACGCTGCCCTCGGTGCTCACCGGCGCTCAGGCGTGGGAACGCGAACGGGACCGTCTGGCGGGCCATCGAGATCCGCGACGGTGCCAGGCGCGCGCCCTCCTGCCGTCACCGCGATCTCTGGCGGTGACGGCAGGAGCATTATGTTGATCGCGTGGCGGTTTTCGGCGATGCCGCCGCCGCGGGCCTGGCTGTCAGCTGCCGTTGTTGGCTGCTGTGCCTGATGTGACGGCGGCGTGGCCCTGGCTGGCGCGCACCTTGATGTGCTTGGCCTGCATCTCCTCCGCCTTGGGTACCAGGACCTGCAGGACGCCGTCCTGCGCCGAGGCTTCTATTTTGTCGGCCTCGACGTGGCTGGGCAGGGTGATCGAGCGCCGGAAGGCGCCGTAGCGGCGTTCAGCCCGGTGGGCCTTCTCCCCGGCCGCATAGCTCGCGGACTGCCGCTCGCCCTGGATCGTCAGCAGGCCGTCTTCGAAGGTGATCTCCATGTCGCCGGGCTTGACGCCCGGCAGTTCGGCCGTTACCAGGTAGGCGTCCTTGCGTTCGCAGATGTCGACCGCTGGCGCCCAGGCCGCGGCGCTGGCAGCGGCCTGGTACCGCTGGCCAGGCCACCAGGCCCGCGCGGCGTTCATCCGGAGCATTTCCTCCTGCGCCGCGCGCAGGTCTTCAAACAGGTCCCAGCCCGTCATGGCTGTCATCTCGTTCTCCCTTGCATCTGGCCGGGCCAGCGGCCCGGCAGTCCCGGAAGAACACCGCTCGAGTGAACACTATTTGCTTCCGAGCTACAATGTTCACCGTATAGTGAACGATGTTCACAGTCAAACCGGTGACCGGAGGCAGACATGGCGGACCAGCGGCAGGCGGCGGGTGATCTGGCCCCGCACCCGTTGTGGTTCAGCCCGCCTGACGGCGACGAGACCCGCCGGCGCGTGCTCACCCGCCAGCGCGTCATCGCCGAGGCTCTCACCGTCATCAGCGCTGACGGGGTACAGGCCCTCAGCATGCGCGCCCTGGCCGCCCGGCTGGGCGTGGTTCCCGGCGCGCTGTACCGCCACGTCCGCAGCAAGGAGCAGCTCTACGACCTTGTCCTCGACGACGTATTGGCCGAGGTCGACTGCCAGGCCGATCACTCCCTGGACTGGGCCGGGCAGGTCACCGCGCTCGCGCAACGGCTGCGGGCAGTCCTGGAAAATCATCCCGGCATCGCCGCGCTGCTCAAGACCCGCGACCCCCTCAGCCCCCACTCCCTCGCCCTGGCCGAAGCATTCCTCACACCGCTGTACGCGGCCGGCCTGCCTGAACGCCAGACCGCCCTCGCCTTCCGCCTGATCTACGACTACACCCTCGGCTTCGCGCTCAGCGACCGCACCAGCGCCAGCGAGCAGCGACTCCAGGACACCGCGACCAGGCACAAGCTGCACGCGTTCCTGCGGTCACTGCCCGCCGACCGGTTCCCCGTGCTGGCCACCCTCGGCGAGCACGTCTGGCTAGACGACCGCGACGAACGGTTCACCGCCAGCCTCTACACCCTCATCAGCGGCCTGCAAGCAGCCCAGCCCGGCCGCCGCCACCCCCGGCACTGACCACAACCAAGCGCGAAACATTAGCACCCACCCCACCCCGGCACCCATGCGGTACTCACCTTTGACGGCCCGACCTTCTGACCCACGCACACAACACGGCCGGAAGAATACGGAGCAGGTGGGCCATCATGACATCGGAGGCATCCCCGAGCGCGGCGGGCAGGGGATCTCGCGCTCAGCGTTGATGACCCGCGCCACATTCTCCCGCTTGGCCTCGGCCTGGCGGGCGACGGCGCGATTCATGCGTGGTCGGCGCGATCTGGTTGATCGCACAGCCGGCGTTCTCGATCGCCACGACCGATTTCGCCGCGTCGGCCACCTTGAAGTAGGCGACGCCGACACACACACTGCTCTCGCATGCCCGCACGCCGGACCTGCCCCGCCCGTTACGACAGTGGCCCCGCCGAGGCGTGAGAGCGCCCGGCGGGGCCTAGATCCCATCCCCCGCCAAACCGGAAGGACGAGACCATGCAAGACACCGTAGACCAGGCTGCGGCTCCGCCGCGAACCCTGGCGCAGATCATCGAGGACGCGCGCCGCGCGGTATGCGGGCAACTGCTTGGCTGACAGCCCGGCGTGGGCGTTCAGCGGCCAACGGAGACAGTCCCGCTCGGTTAGGCCCAACGGAGACAGTCCCGCTCGGTTAGGCGGAGATGATGCTGCTTCCCGGAGGCGCGAGGCCGGTGTCACTACCGGTCCTGGGACTCCGTTTTCAGGCGATGAACCTCGCTATCGCGAGGTACTGGCAGGCCGCGGCGGCGCAGACACAGGCGTGGAAGACCTCGTGGTAGCCGAACACGGACGGGGACGGGTCGGGTCGGGTCGGCGATGGTAGCAAAGCGCTCCGGCCGTGTAGAGCAGGCCACCAGCGAGCATCAGGACCCCCGGCGCTACGCCGGCATGGATCCACACCTCCGGGAGCGCAAGACCGGCTGCCCAGCCCAGCCCGACGAACGTCGCGCCGACCAGCAGCTCTGGTGCGCTCATCCAGGCCAGGTGGATACCACCGGCGGTGATCCGCGTGGCTCCGTGCGCGCGGGCCACCAGGAGCGGGCCGAGCACGAGCCGAACCTGTAACGCTCAAGCCCCTCAAGTTCGGGGCGCGCGGTTGCCATCATGCGCAGATGCCTCCGGACTCAGTAGTAGCAACGTCGGGGATGGTGCTGGCCTCAGGCTGGGTTTCCTCTGGTCAGCTGTCTGCCCGCGGTGCGCCCGCGAGGAGGGCGAGGACTTCGCCGATGGCGAGTTGCTGTCTGGTGGGTTCGGGCAGTGGCATGTGTGCCTGGATCTGGTAGCGGTTGCGGCGGCCGTCTTTTTGCTTGACGGCGTAGCCGGCCGCGGCCAGGTCGGTGACGATGGCGTAGGCGCTGCGTTCGGTGATGCCCACGCTGGCCGCGATGTCGCGCAGCCGCACGCCCGGGTCATGTGCGATGCACAGCAGGACCCGG
>DAITAE010000289.1:0-6290 GCA_036824445.1 Streptosporangiaceae bacterium
TTGCTGCTCGTCCCGCTGTCCGGCGTCCGCTGGCTGTCGGTGGGTGCCTGGTGGCGAGGGGACTGGCTGTGGGGCCCGGTGCAGCTGCTGGTGCTGCTCGTGGTGTTCTGCGTGGCGGGGGTCCGCCATCGGCGGCCGGTGCTGTGGTGGATGTGGGCTCTGACCCTGGTCCCCTGGTGGCTTCAGGCAGCCGGGGGCCCCCCGGGCCCGCTCGCCGCTGCCCTGGGCACCGTCGCGTTCACCGCCGTCGCGGTCGCGGTGGACGCCATGGGTTCGCGGCGGCGTACCCAGCGGGCCCTGGCCGACCAGGCCGAGCTGACCGAGTTGGAGCAGGCCCGGCGGGCGGTGCTGGAGGAGCGCGCCAAGATCGCGCGAGAGCTGCATGACGTGGTCGCGCACCACATGTCGCTGATCGCGGTGCGGGCGGAGACCGCGCCCTACCGGCTGGCGGGCCTGCCCGGGCCGGTGCGGGAGGAGTTCGGATCGCTGAGTGGGGCGGCCCGCGAGGCGCTGGCGGACATGCGGCGGCTGCTCGGTGTGCTGCGCCACGATCAGCCGGCGTCGCTTGGCCCGCAGCCGCAGCTGGCCGACCTGCCCGCGCTCATCGAGGCCTCCCGGCGGGCCGGGGTGGCGGTGGAGTTGTCCGGGCCGCCCGCGCTGGAACGGGTGCCCTCCGCCGTTGGCGTGTGCGCGTACCGAATCGTGCAGGAGTCGCTGTCCAACGCCAGCCGGCATGCCCCCGGATCCGCGGTTTCGGTGTCGGTGGGCCAGCGGGGCGGCGCGGTCCTGCTGCGGATGGCCAACGGGCCCAGCGCGCCCGGCGGACCGGCAGGCAATGGCCATGGGCCCGGAGGGCCCGCGCTCCCAGCGGGCAACGGCCATGGGCCGGGACAAGGGCTGGCCGGGATGCGTGAGCGGGTCGCGCTGCTGGGCGGATCGCTATCGGTGGGCCCAGCGCCCGATGGCGGCTACATCGTGTCCGCGGTGCTCCCGCTCGGCGAGGCGGCATGACAGCGGGCGCCGCGGTCGCTAACGGCACAAAGATCCGGTGCCTGATCGCCGACGACCAGGCGATGGTGCGGGAGGGTTTCGCCGCGGTGCTCGCCGCCCAGCCGGGCATGGCCGTGGCCGGGCAGGCCGCCGATGGCGCCGCCGCGGTCAGCGAGGCCCACCGCCTGCGACCCGACGTGGTGCTGATGGATGTGCGAATGCCGGTCATGGACGGGCTGGAGGCCGCCCGCCAGATCCTCAATGTCCCGCCCGGCCCTTCCCGGCCGCGGGTGCTGATGCTGACCACCTTCGACCTTGACGATTACGTGTATGAGGCGCTGCGCGCCGGGGCCAGCGGCTTCCTGCTCAAGGACGCGACCGCCGCCGAACTGGTGCAGGCGGTCCGGGTTGTCGCTGCCGGCGAAGCGCTGCTGGCCCCGTCGGTGACCAGGCGGCTGATCGCCGACTTCGCGCGCCGGCCGGATGCCCGCCCGCGACCGCCCGCCAGGCTGGGCAGCCTCACCAGCCGGGAGACCGAGGTACTGAAACTGATCGCCCGCGGCCTGTCCAACGCCGAGATCAGCGACACCCTGGTCATCGCCGAGCAGACCACCAAGACCCACGTCGGCCGGATCCTGGCCAAGCTGGACCTCCGCGACCGGGCCCAGGCTGTTGTGCTCGCCTACGAATCCGGCCTGATCACACCGGGCGGATAGGCCTGGCCGCAAGACCGGCGCAAATCACCGGCGTCGCGCAGCGGCGAGCTACGTCAGCGTTGCGACGATGCCTGACTTGGTGAGCAGATCCACGATGGTGAAGATGCCGTTCGTGCCGTACGTGGGTGTCCATTCGGGGTCTTGGCCGAGGTAGGACTGGCTGTCGCCTTGGATCAGGCCGTAGATGACCTCGGCGACGATGCGTCCGCCCACTGGTCCCAGGTGTTCGCCGTCGGCGGTGACCTGGGCTTCGCGCAAGACGTAGAACCACAGCGGGGTGCGGTTGTGCAGGCTCAGCGGCTGCAGGTCGGACAGGTCGCCTGGTGCGAGCGGGGGGAGCGACATCGCGCTGGCGATGCTCTGGCCGGACGGCACCTCCATGGTGAGGTTGCGCAGCAGGTTCCGGGTGGCCAGCGACGTCGGGCTTCCCGGGGCCTGGCCCAGCAGGTCGAACAGTACCGACGACAGCGTGGTGTCGATCTTCTTGTTCGGCCGCACCCGGCCGTCGCCGAAGTCGAAGAAGGTCTGCCAGTCGATGAACCTGCGCGGCGCCCGGCGGCCTCCACGCAGGTCGTCGGGGTCGGCCTGGTTCGTGGCGGTGGGCTTGAACAGCAAGGCGAAGAACTGCTGTGTGAGGTCCGTCGTACTGGTCCCGAAATTGGCGCGGTAGCTCGGCCGCGCCTGGGAGTGGCCGAAACGGTACGCGCCGACGGAGAACTCGACGGGGATGTACGGGTTGTGGCGCCAGTCGAAGAACTTCAGTCCATTGTCCAGAACGTCCTGCGCCGTCGTCTGACCCACGGTTCTGGGCAGAAATTCGTGCAGCACCATCCACTGGTAGTGCCAGCGCACCACCCGCTGCGCCTCGGCGAATGTCTCATCCACCGTGTACGCGGTGCCGAGGTCTGCCGCCACATCGAGGTAGACCTGGTTGTGGAATCGGAGCAAGGCCTGCTGCAGCCCGGCGACCATCATGTTCTCGTCGTTGCGCGGATCGGCGACGAGCGCGGCGGACTGGCTGTTACGGGGCAGGTCCCGCCGCGCGTTGCCGTCGATAGACACGGCAGCCGAGCCGGGGATCTCCTCGGTGAGGAAGGTGGTCCGGCCCTCGTCCACGGTCTGGTCGTACAGGTAGGGAGACACGGCTGGCCCGCCGCCGTACACGCTGTCCAGGTCGAGCGCCGGGATCCGGAAGTTGCGGATCGACTCGGGGTCCTGCGCCCGGGCCAGACTTGATGTGGGGTCGAAGGTCATGTCGTGGTCCAGGAACTGGCCGAGGAAGGTGAACCCAGCGGTCAGCGTGGGGTTGTCCGGGTTGTGCGCGCTCTTCGCCGGATCCGTGATCAATGTGACCGGGTCGGACAGGTCGTCCTGAGCATCCATCGGCCCCCCGGGAGCCCCCAACTCGCTGAGTGCGTCGCGGATCAGCGGCACGTCGGCCGAAAATGGAGGGAGCGTCGGGAACAACCGGCCGAACCTGCCCCGGTCGTAAAAGGTCGACCGGGGGGTCAGCTGGCCAGCGTCTGCATCGCCGTGAGCCATGTCGGGCCTCCTCATCTCGGCCCAGCCGTCAACCCCAACCGCGCGGGCCCGGCAGGGCCATCTCGCCGAGGCTCACGCAAGCGGGCCGTTCAGTTTCTGTCGGTAGAAGCGGGCACCAATCCGCTACCGCGCCCGGTGAGCTCTTCCACCTTTAGCCCTTTGCCTTTCTGCTGTCCAGAGAGCGGCATCGCATGCGTGATACACCAGGGTTCGGCTCAATTGCCGCTCTTAGCGGTACCGGATCAGCGCGCCACCACGCCCGTCATTGCGCTGATCGTGCTGTGAAAGCGTTCTCACCGCTGCTTGCCGTCGAGGAACAGGGCGATGGCCTTGTCGATGCGCCGCTGGCGGGTGTCGGCGCTCTTCGCGCCGTTGATGTTGTCGACGTGGTACCGCTGCATGCTGTTCGAGAGATTGTCGAAGAATGCTCTGGCTCGCTCATCGGCCGCTAGCGCGGCGGCGAAGTCGGCCGGGACGTTCACCTCGCGCGGAGTGTCGGCGACCGTCAGCGTCACGCGGATCGGGTCTCCGCCCTTGAGGCCGGTGACGTTGCGGACGGCTGCGCTGATGCCGATCATGTGCCTGCCGCCCATCACGGCAACCGTATTCCGGTACTCGTACCCGTTCACGTTGACGAGCACGGGCGGGCGCCTGCCCGCCGCAAGTTGCTCGATGACCTCATCGGGCACCGCGATTCCGGTGTTGTTGCCGCTCGCGGCGACCGTCGTCTCGAACGTCACACTCTTGGGCGTCGATGCCATCTGTCGTCACCTCTTACCCGTCGGGGATCGGCCTGCCGTCAACCCGGCAAGGTTCAGGACCGGGCGGGTGGCCCCTGATGCCATATAGACGCGCGACAAGCGCCCGACTCATCGGCCGCCCATTTCGCCAGTCCATCGGAAAGCTGGCGACGCGTCTTGCCCAGGCAACAGGTGGCCGCGGCCGTTTCGCGGGGCATGGCTATCACTGTGGTTCTGGGTACCAGCGCTCGCCCCTGGGCGGACCGGCGGGGAGTGAGCCGGGCCCGTGGCCGCTGGGGCAGGGGCGAGCGCGGCGCCACGCGCAAGCCAATCAGTCCCCCACGCGCCCGAATGGTCCTGCCCGTTGTGTGCTGCTCGGTCCTGCTGATCGCGGGCTGCGGATCAGCAGGCGACCCGGGCGGACGGACCGCGGAGCCCTCCCCGGGCGGCCAGGGTGGGCGGGCTGCGGCGTCCTCCCCGGGCTGCCAGGTGATCGTGCGCGGGTTCCCCTGCCTGATGCAGGAGCGCATCGAAGCAGCCCGCAGTTATCTGGCGGATGCCCCGGGCCGGGTCGGCCTCGTGCTCCATGATCGTGTTACGGGCGCCACCTGGCGAAACGCGAGCGCCCGGCAGTCGTTTCCCGCCGCGTCGACGGTCAAGCTCGCGATGGTGGCCGATTTGCTGGTCCGCGAACGGCGTGGGAGCGTCCGGCTCGCCCCCGCAGACCAGCCCCTGATCGACGCGGCGCTGCGGGAAAGCGCTGATGGGGCCGCCGACCGCCTCTGGCATGCGTACGAGAATGCGGGCTTCCTCAGCCGGATCCGGGCGTTCGGGATGACCGGCGCCTCCTTCACAAGCCGTGCCTACTGGGGCGCGATGACCTGTTCCGCCGACGACCTCAGCAATCTCATGGACTACGTGCTGAACCATCTCCCCGACCGCGACCGTGACGAGATCGTGAATGACCTCCAGCACGTGTCACCGGTCCAGCACTGGGGGGTATGGGGGGCGGGTTCCCGCAACCAGCCGGGAACCAAGAACGGCTGGGTCAACATCAAGGGGGATCTGGACTGTCAATACCGTCGGCTTCGCTGGCCAGGGCGCGCGTTACACCCTGGCGATCATGAACCACCTGGGCGGCGAGGCAGGCTTCCGGGCGGGCGCTAACACCCTGACGCAGGTCGCCGCCATCTTGTTCCAGGGCCGTCAGATCCCGGTACCGGATGTCAGCGCGACCCCATAGGGGCGACCTGGCGGTGAGCGAGGGGTGCTGCGATGCATCGGGATTGACGATGGTTTACCTGCCCGGAAAGCTGTTGCCGTGACTGGGGAACAGGCGTCGGCGGAACGGTTCGCCGAGTTCTTCCATGCCATCTACCT
This sequence comes from Streptosporangiaceae bacterium, assembly GCA_036824445.1. GTDB lineage: Bacteria > Actinomycetota > Actinomycetes > Streptosporangiales > Streptosporangiaceae > UBA9676. The sequence goes on from DAITAE010000289.1 coordinate 5,369, forward strand.
GACGTTCCATCGTCGTGACCGGCCGCGGAGCGAGCTGCCCGGCGCCTCGCGGGCGGTGCTGGAACACCTGGCGCTGGCCGGCCCGCTAACCATCGGCGAGGCCGCGGCGCACATGCGCAGGGCGCAGTCGGTGATCAGCGAGATCGTGACCCATCTGGAGCGCGACGGCCTGCTGGAGCGCGAGAACGATCCGGGGGACCGGCGGCGGACACTGATCTGGCTGACGCCCGGCGGTCACGAGGCCTTGCGCCGGGATCGCGAGGTACTCGACGTCGACCTGCTCGCCCGCGCCCTGGCCCGGCTGCCACCTGGTCAGGCCGATGCGCTGAACGCCGCGATGCGCGCCTTGATCGAGTGTGCCCAGTCAGATGGCGTACGAACTTCCGGAGGAGAAAGTCATGACCACGACGTCAAGCTGTGACAGCTGCGGCATGCCCATCGAGAGCGGCAGGTACTGCGACTACTGCACCGACGAAAGCGGCGCGCTCCAGTCGTTCGACGAGCGCTTCGCCCGGATGGCCGCGTGGCAGGCGCGCCGCGATCCGGCAGCTTCACAGCAAGACATCGAACGGCAGGTGCTCGACTACATGGCCACCATGCCAGCCTGGCGCGACCATCCCAGGGTCCAGGCACGCTGACATCCGGCCCGGACAAGACCCACTAGCGAGAGCGCATCACGCTTCTTCCGCGGTGAAGATCATGCGGCGTACCGGGGCGAGCTCCTGGAGGCGTGCCGCGTCGCCCGCGGTGGCGCGGCCCTCGGGCGAGGCGAACGCGGCGCGCAGCTCGTCCATGGTGTCCCATTCCAGCTCAGCGATCAGGTAGCAGGGCGCGCCGTGCAGGGCGGCGACGTCACGGCTGACCGTGTACTGGCGCAGCCCCGGCAGCTGGCGCAGGAGCGGGATGTGGATCTGGCGGTAGT
>DAITAE010000801.1:0-1849 GCA_036824445.1 Streptosporangiaceae bacterium
CAGGTCGTCGTCGTCCAGCCCGTTGGCCTGGCGCTTCGAGGCGCTGACCGCCTTGGTCTGCTTCCCGCCGGTGACCGCCGGGCTCGCGCCCGTGCCCGCCGCCGGACTGGCATCCTGCGCGCCGACCCGCCGTCTCCCCCGCGCCCGCAGGCGTCTGGCGACGGCGACCAGGACCACCGAGACGATGACGACGATGATGCCCGCCCAGACCTTCGGCGAGAAAACGAACGACCCGGCGAAGTTGCCGATCGCGGTGCCGAACCGCCACAGCAGCTCGATCGCCCCGATCAGGTACGCCGCCAGCGGCAGCAGCGACCACGCCACGCCGCGCAGGCCCGCCGCGGCGCCGCGGCGGCGCCACACGAAGAAGCTGATGATCAGCCCGATCAGGGTGAGCCCTGCGGTCAGCGGCAGCCACGCGATCTGGCTGTACGTCGACATGGCCGCCTCCTCTTCAAGGTTGTGCCGTCCCTCTCATCGTCGCACACGTTGGCCAGTGCCCCGGCACGCCGGCGGGCGGCGATCCGGGTTCGCGATCCGGGCCCCGGACGCGGGCTGAGCGGCTGGCCCGGCGGGTCAGCCGACCGTCTCCATCCGGTCCAGGAAGGCATTCACGAGATCCATGAACTCCTGTGGTTTCTCGGCGAAGCACAGGTGGGAGGCGCCCTCGATGATCGCGAGTTGTGACCCGGCGATGCGCCGGTGGATCTCCTCCAGGTGGGAGGGCCGGCACTCGTCGTAACGCCCGCCTATCAGCAGGGCCGGGACACCGATCTCACCTAGGCGGTCCATGACGTCCCAGCTGCGGAGCGAGCCGGTCACGGTGAACTCGCTTGGCCCGTTCATCGTGTTGTAGACCTGGTAGCCCGCCTCGGCGAAGGAGCGCTCCAGGCCCGCTGGCCAGGGGTCGAGCCGGCAGACGTGCTCCCGGTAGAAGCCAAGGATGGCCCCCTGGTACTCGGGACAGGCGGTAAACCCCGCCTGCTCGTGCTGCCGGATCGTCCGGCGCACCTGCTCCGGCTGGGCCGCGAGCAGTTCCTCGCAGTCCCGCACCCACCGGGGCATGCTGGCCGGGCTTCCGCACAGGACCATGCTCTGCAGCGGCGGCCGCCGGTCGAGGACGTACTGCATGGCCAGCATGCCGCCCCAGGAGCTGCCGAACAGGTGCAGTCGGTCCAGCCCTAGAGCGGCGCGGACCTGGGCGAGCTCCTCGACGAAGCGCTCCACCGTCCACAGCGACGGATCATCGGGACGATCGGAGCGACCGCAGCCCAGCTGGTCGTAGAAGATCACCCGGCGCCGCTCGCCGAGTGCCTCCAGGGATTCCAGATAGTAATGGGTGAAGCCGGGCCCACCGTGCAGGCACAGCAGTGGCGTCCCGCCCTCGCCCACCGAGCGGTACCAGACCCGCCCGCCGGGGACGTCTATGGTCCCTTCGTCCGCGCTCACACGTCCTCCACCGACGCCGACGCGCCCGCCGACGCACCCCCGCTGAAGCTCAGCGGGTGATGGCAGGCGGCCACGTGATCCGGGCTCCCGTGCGCGACCAGCGGCGGCTCCTCTTGCGAGCAGATTTCGGTGGCATAACGGCAGCGCGGGTGGAAGCGGCATCCCGGCGGCGGCGCGACCGGGCTGGGCACATCGCCCTCGAGCACGATGTGCTCCCGCTGATCCGACAGGTCGGGGTCGGGGATCGGCACGGCGGACAGCAGGGCCTCGGTGTACGGGTGCACGGGGCGCTGGTAGAGCTCTTCCGCCGGCGAGATTTCGACGATCTTGCCGAGGTACATGACCGCGATGCGGTCGGAGACGTGCCGGACCACCCCGAGGTCGTGGGCGATGAAGATGT
>DAITAE010000802.1:0-1847 GCA_036824445.1 Streptosporangiaceae bacterium
GGCGGCACCGCCGACGCGGCCCGCCGGGCCGCCGCCGATGGGATCAAGACCCTGCGCGCCACGTACCTGGCGCGCACGAGAGAAGGAGATGGCCGATGATGGCCACGATGGAGCCGGAGGCCCGGCGACTGTTCGGAACGCTTCCGGTGCAGGACGAGCAGACGACCGCGCGGCTGCACGCACGGCTGGCCGCCGCGGCGGACCGCGAGGGCATTCTCGACGTCGCGTACCGGACGGTGGACACGCCGCTCGGGACGCTGCTGCTGGCCGCGACCAAGCAGGGCCTGGTCCGGATCGCCTACCCCAGCCAGGGCCACGACGCTGCGCTGGCGCAGCTCGCCGAGCTGGTCAGCCCGCGCATTCTGCGCGCGCCGGGCCGGCTGGACGGGGTGACCCGCCAGCTCGACGAGTACTTCGCACGCCGGCGCCGGGCGTTCGACCTGCCGCTGGACCTGCGGCTGGCGAGGGGCTTCCGCCGCGGCGTGCTGGCCCACCTGCTGGACATTCCTTACGGCATAACGGAAAGCTACGCCCAGGTGGCGGCGGCCACCGGCAGCCCGCGCGCGGTGCGCGCGGTCGGCACCGCGTGCGCCACCAACCCGGTGCCGATCGTGGTGCCGTGCCACCGGGTGGTGCGGTCGGACGGCTCGTTCGGCGGCTACGCCGGCGGCCCGGACGCCAAGCAGGCGCTCTTGACGCTGGAGGCGGCGTGATGACCGCGACGGCCACGGCCGGCCGGTACGCGCAGCGGGTGGCCGCCGCGGACTGGGACTCGGTGGCCCGTGAGCTCGACGAGTACGGGTGCGCGCCGCTGCCCCCGCTGCTGACCCCGGCCGAGTGCGCACGGATCGCCGGGCTCTACGACCACCCCGAGCACTTCCGCGCCACGATCGACATGGCGCGGCACCGGTTCGGCGCCGGCGAGTACCGGTACTTCGCGGCGCCGTTCCCCGAGCCGGTCGACGCCTTGCGGCACGCCCTGTACCCGCGGCTGCTGCCGGTCGCCCGCGACTGGCACACCCGGCTCGGCCGCCCGGCGGAGTGGCCGGACACGCTCGACGAGTGGCTGGACATCTGTCACACCGCCGGCCAGACCCGCCCGACGCCGATCCTGCTGCACTATGAGACGGGCGGCTGGAACGCGCTGCACCGCGACCTGTACGGGGACAAGGTGTTCCCGCTCCAGGTCGTGGTCAACCTGAGCGACCCGGGCGCCGACCACACCGGCGGTGAGTTCCTGCTGGTCGAGCAGCGGCCACGCGCGCAGTCGCGGGGTACCGCGGTGCTGATCCCACAGGGCCACGGGCTCGTCTTCACCACCCGCGACCGGCCGGTCGCCTCGGCACGCGGCTGGTCGGCCGCCCCGGTGCGCCACGGGGTGTCCGCGATCCGCTCTGGCCGCCGGTACACCCTGGGCCTGGTCTTCCACGACGCCGCCTGAGCGTGGCGGGGGCGCCAGCGCGGCGTGTCGGGGACGGCGGCTACCGTAGGCCGGGTGCGGGTAGCGACCTGGAACGTCAACTCGGTCAAGCAGCGGGTGCCGCGGCTGCTGCCCTGGCTGGATCAGCGGCGGCCCGATGTCGTCTGCCTGCAGGAGACCAAGCTCACTGACGACGCGTTCAACCGGCTGCTCGGCAGCGAGCTCGCCGACCGCGGCTACGCGGTCGGCCTGTACGGCCAGGCGCAGTGGAACGGGGTGGCGATCCTGTCCAGGGCGGGGCTGGACGACGTTGTGACCGGGATCGCCGGCGCGCCCGGCTTCCCCGGCCCTGAGGCACGTGCGGTGGCCGCCACCTGCGGCGGGATCCGGGTGCACTCGGTGTACGTGCCGAACGGGCGGGTGCCGG
>DAITAE010000290.1:0-6266 GCA_036824445.1 Streptosporangiaceae bacterium
GCCCGCGGTCTCGCCGAAGATGCCCTCGGTGGCGGCCAGCAGCCGCATCGCGCTGACCACCTCCGGGTCGCTCACGTCGGCGACGCTGCCGCCGGTGCGGCGCACCACGTCCAGCACGTAGGGGCCGTCGGCCGGATTGCCGATCGCCAGCGACTTGGCGATCGTGGACGGCCGCACCGGCTGCACCACGTCATGGCCGGCCCGGAACGCCGCGGCGACCGGCGCGCACCCGGTCGCCTGCGCCCCGAACACCCGGTACGGCGTGTCCGCCACCAGCCCCAGCGAGATCAGCTCACGGAACGCCTTGTCGATCTTGACGAGCTGCGCACCGGAGGCGACCGGGACGACGACCTGCGCGGGCAGCCGCCAGCCGAGCTGCTCGGCGATCTCGAAGCCGATGGTCTTTGACCCCTCGGCGTAGTACGGCCGCACGTTGACGTTGACGAACGCCCAGTCCTCGCGCTCGTCAGCCAACTCGGACGCGAGCCGGTTCACGTCGTCGTAGGTGCCATCCACGGCGACCATGGTTCCGTCGTAGATGGCGGTCGCGGTGATCTTCTGCTGCTCCAGGCTGGCCGGGATCAGGACCACCGAGCGGATGCCCGCGCGTGCCGCCGCGGCGGCGACCGCGTTGGCCAGGTTGCCGGTGGAGGGGCAGGCGAGCACCTTGTAGCCCATCTCCAGCGCCGCGGCGAGGGCGACGGCGACCACCCGGTCCTTGAACGAGTGGGTCGGGTTGGCGCGTTCGTCCTTCACCCACAGCACACCCATGCCCAGCTCCCGGGCCAGGTGGTCGGCCCGGACCAGCCGGGTCCAGCCGGGCTCGGTGTTCGGCGAGGCGGCCACGTCCGGCGGCACCGGCAGCAGGCTGGCATAACGCCAGATACTCGCCGGCCCGGCCTCGATCGCGGACCTGGTCAGCGTGGGCAGGTCGTAGCCGACCTCTAGGGGGCCGAAACATTCGGCGCAGACATGGGTGCCGCCAAGTTCAGCGGTGGCGCCGCACTCGCGGCATGCCAGATGACTGGCGAATCCGAACCGGGACGGGTTCTTCGTCGTCGTGGTACTCACAGGGGCGGGGCCTTTCTCCCTCATCTCTCCCGGCGGCCAGCGAGGCCGCGGGCCGGAGTTGGCACCTGCCGTGACGAGGCCCCGCTCAGCGCGCCGCGCCAGGCCGGGGTTCCAGGGGGTCGTCCCCCTGGACCAGCACTGCGGACATCGGCGCAGCTGGCCGAAGGCCAGCAAGCAACGTGCTCGTCACGGTGGTTGCCGGGGCTTCACAGGGCCGTTCCCTCCACCCCTCTGGATGAGCGCTATGAAGTTGTCCCTTGCACTCTAACTGATGCCGCCAGGCACTCCTCAGGGCAGACCGGCCAGGGCATGCCCTAACCTCACGGTCATGAACGCCGAAGCGTGGGGCCGGGTACTCATTGCCTCCAACCGGGGGCCCATCTCGTTCAGGCTCAGTGACGACGGGAGGCTCACTGGCCGCCGCGGTGGCGGCGGGATGGTGTCGGGCCTGTCGTCGGTGGCCGGCCGGGCCGAGGTGCTGTGGGTGTGCGCGGCGCTCAGCGACGCGGACCGGGCGGCGGCCAGGGCCGCCCCGGACGGCTACATCGACACCCCCGGCGACGGCCACGCCGGCGTGGGGTCCGCGGTGCGCATGCTCGACATCCCTGCCGCGACGTTCCAGCGTGCCTACAACGGCGTGGCGAACTCCACCCTGTGGTTCGTTCATCACATGCTCTTCGACACGCCCAACCGGCCGAACTTCGGCCTCGCGTTCCGCCGGGAATGGGAGTCGTTCCGCACCTACAACGCGGCGTTCGCGACGGCCCTGGCCGAGGGCGCCGGCCCGGACGGGCGCGACCGGCGCCGCGGGGTGCGCGCGATGGTGCAGGACTATCACCTGACGCTAGTCCCCCGGATGCTCGCGGACCGGTGCCCCGGCGTGGCGATCGGCTACTTCTGTCACACACCGTGGGCGCCGCCCGACTATTTCGCGATCCTCCCCGACGACGTCGGTCGCGAGGTGCTCGACGGCATCCTCGGCGCCGACCACGCCGGGTTCCACGCCAAGCGATGGGCCGACGCATTCCTCGACTGCTGCCAGACGGTGCTCGGCGCGGAAGTGAACCGGGCCGACGGGACGGTGCGGCACAGGGGCCACACCACCACCGTGGGCGTGCACCCGCTGGGCGTGGACGCACCCGAACTGCGCGAGCGCGCGGCGGCCGCGGACGTGCAGGCGCATGTCACCGCGCTGGCGTCGGCGGCGGGCAGCCGCAGGCTGATCGTCCGGATCGACCGGACCGAACTCTCCAAGAACATCGTGCGCGGTCTGGCCGCGTACCGGGAGCTGCTGATCACCTACCCGCAGTGGCGGGGACAGGTGACCCACCTCGCTTTCGCCTATCCCTCACGGCACGACCTGCCCGAGTACCGCGAGTACACCGCCAGCGTGCAGCGGCACGCCCGGCAGATCACCGACGAGTTCGGCACCGAGGACTGGGACCCCCTGGTGCTGCAGGTCAACGACGACTACGCCCGCTCGCTGGCCGCCTACCAGCTGGCCGACGTGCTGCTCGTCAACCCGATCCGGGACGGCATGAACCTTGTCGCCAAGGAAGGCCCTCTGCTGTCCGAACGAGGTTGCGCGCTGGTGCTGTCCCGGGAAGCCGGCGCGGCCGCCGAACTCGGCGGTGCCGCGCTGCTGGTCAACCCCTACGACGTGACCGGCACGGCAAAGGCGCTGCACGAGGCGCTGAGCATGCCAGATGCAGAACGTCTGCGCCGGGCAGCTCTCCTGGCCGAGGCGGGAGCGGCGTCGCCACCTCGCGAGTGGTTCGCCGACCAGGTCAGCGCGCTGGACGCGGCGACGCGGCGAGCGAACGCGCCAGCGCACTTAGCAGGGCAGCGACCTCGTCGGGCCCGGCGACGACGAGGTCTGCTTCGGCGGCGAGCTCGCTGACCTCGCCCGACGCGCTGCACACGGTCAGGCCCGGATGGCCGGCCGCGCGCAGGGCACGCACCGCGCCGAAGGCCGGCAGGTCGCCGAGGTCGTCGCCGGCGAACAGGATCGCCCCGGACTTACGTTCGGCGGCGAGGGCGGTGAGGGCGGATCCCTTGTCCATTCCAGGAGGGCGCAGCTCGATGACCAGCCGTCCCGGTTCGAGCGTCAGCCCGGTAGCGGCCGCGAGGCCGGCCACCGGGTCCGCCACGGCGGCGAGTGCGGCCGCCGGGTCGGCGGTGCGTCGCGTGTGCACGGCCAGGGCGCTGCCCTTGTCCTCGATGCGGGTGCCCTCGGGTGCGCCCGCCTCCGCGAGCAGCTCCGGTAGCCGCGCCCGCGCCGTCGCCACGCCCGGCGGTGGCGGCGGGGCAGCCAGAGCGCCGTCCTCCCACCGCTCCCAGCCGTAGTGTCCGAGCACGATCAGGCCCGGGATGCTGCCGAACCCGCCCAGCTCGACCGCCTCCATGGCCGGCCGCCCAGTGATCACCGCCAGCGTCCCCACCAACCCAGCGAGCGCTCGCAACCCCGCGACCGCCCCCGGGTGCGCACGGGCCTCCCGCGGGTCAGCCACGATCGGCGAGAGCGTCCCGTCGAAGTCCATCGCGATCAGCGCCGTACCCGGGTCCTGCCGAATCGCCGCCAGCCCCGCCCGGCCCTCCGCCGTCCTAGGCGCGGGCAGCCCACCCGGGTCAGCCCCTGTCATCGCGCCGTCCCGGCCGCCGGACCGCATATCCCGGCGGAGGTGTACGTCTGGTACAAGGCGTTCAGCCGGTGCCAGATGCACCGTCCGCCGGGTCCCGCCCCCTCGCGCCGCTCGTGTGATTCTCCCGCTGCTGTCAACTCGCGGCCCCGCGCTCGGGGCCCGCACGCATCCGGTTGCGGCGGGCGCGCTGGCGGCGCAACCGCTTGACCAGAACGGGGTCGAACCCGAGCGCTTCCGGCCGGTCGATGAGGTCGTTCAGCAGTTGGTAGTAGCGGGTCGCGGAGAGCCCAAGGAGGTCGGAGATCGCCTGCTCCTTGGCACCCGCCTGCCGCCACCAGCTCCGCTCGAAGGCCAGGATGCGCATGTCGCGCTCGGATAGCGTTGCCATCCGCATCCCGCCTTTCTGTGGCCGGCGCGTGGCTGGGGAAACCTCCATGCTAACGGCCGGCGGGACAGTCTCTCGACCCCCTTGGCACCCCTGCGGAGCCTGTAGTCGCCTGTGCGCACATTGGCTAGTGGCGTGGGTGCAACGGTCCGTGACGCGCGGTGGACCGGTGACCACGCGGGCTGCCCGGCGGGGCCGCTGGTAACGGGGCCCCAAGGGGAATTCTTGCGCTGGGCTGGGGGGGCCGGCCCTATGCGCCGTGGCCATCAGCACGTACGCTCACCGTTCGTGGGGTCTTTCGACTGCCTGAGTTTCTTGACCGACTACGGCCTTGATGACGGGTTCGTGGCGGCCTGCCACGGGGTCGCGGCCCGCATCGCTCCCGGCATTCGGATCATCGACATCACACATCTCGTGCCGCCGGGTGACGTGCGCCGTGGTGCGGCGGTCCTCGCCCAGACCCTGCCCTACTTGCCGCGTGGCGTGCACGTGGCGGTGGTCGACCCTGGGGTTGGAACGACCCGGCGCGGCATCGCGGTCCAGGCGGGCGACTGCATCCTGGTTGGGCCCGACAACGGCCTGCTGTCGTGGGCGATAGCGGGCGCGGGCGGCGCTACGGGCGCCTATCAGCTCACCAATGGCGAGCTGTGGCTGCATCCGCTGTCGCAGACCTTCCACGGCCGGGACATCTTCATTCCCGTGGCCGCCCACGTGGCCGCCGGTACCGACCTCGCGTCGGTGGGCTCGCCGCTCGACGTCGGTGATCTCGTGACGCTGCCCGCACCGACCAGCCGCGTGCATGACGGCGAGGCGGAGGGAGAGGTCATGTCGGTGGACAGGTTCGGTAACGTGCAGCTGTCCATCGCCGCCGCCGATGCCGACCAGCTGGGCATCGGGTTCGGCTCGTCGCTGGTGGTGCGCTGCGGGCGCCGCCAGCTGACCGTGCCCTATCTGGAGACCTTCGCCGCGGTCCCACCCGGTGAGATCGTCGCCTTCACCGACAGCGCCGGGCTCATCTCGATCGCCGTCAACGCCGGCGATGCCGCGCAGCAACTCGGGCTCCCGCCGGGCGCACACGTCCGGCTTTCCGCCACACCCGCATCCTGACCGCGCCGCTCCCCTAAGCAGCAGCGGGCCGTCCTTGACCGCCGCCATGGCTAGAGTGGCGTTCCCTCTGGCCACACGCCCCCGCAGCACCCCACAATATGTCCCTGAACGTGACAGAATGCCCAGGGGCCTCATCGGGAGGAGGCGGCGGTGTCGCTTGGGTTTCCCCACAGAGCCCAGGCCGGGGCAGCCGTAGGCCTTGTCGTGGCGTGCTTGGCGCTGAACGCTGCTCCCGTCTTCGCCGTCGACAGCAGCGTCCGGAGCCAGGAATGGTGGCTGCGCAAGCTCCACGTGGCGCAGGCGCAGCAGAGCGCACAGGCGAAAGGCATCACGGTCGCCGTCCTGGACACAGGGGTCGACCGAGGCCAGGCTGACCTCGCCGGGTCGGTGGTCACAGGCCCCGACTACACCGACTCCGGCCGATTGCACGGCGGGCCGTTCTGGGGTATCCACGGCACCGCCATGGCCAGCCTGATCGCCGGCCATGGGCACGGCCGGGGCCGGGGCGCGGGCATCTTGGGCATCGCGCCGAACGCCACCATCCTGTCCGTTCGGGTGACGCTGGAGAGCGACGACCCGCTGCTGGCGGACGCTAACATCGCGGCCAGTCTCCCTGACGCCATCGCCCGCGGGATCAGGTATGCGGTCAGGCACCACGCGACCGTGATCGCGCTGCCGCTGGATCCGGTCACCACCACGGCGGCGCCCGGCGCGGGCGGCAGCACCGCCGAGCATGCGGCGGTCCGCTACGCACTGGCCCACCGGGTCGTGCTGGTCGCGCCCGCCGGGGACAACGTCACCGGCGCCGACCCGGTGAACTTCCCGGCCGCCTACCGGGGCGTCATCTCGGTCGGCGCGTTCAACTCGGCGTTCATCAAAGCCCCGTTCAGCAGCCGTCAGCCATATGTCACGCTCACAGCTGCCGGGGACGGGGTCATCGCAGCCAACGGGCAAACCGGTTATGCCCAGGTCAGCAGCACCACCGCGGCCAGCGCGGTGGTCGCTGGCATCGTGGCTCTCATCCGGGCGCAGTTCCCGGCGCTCAGCCCGGCGCAGGTGAC
>DAITAE010000291.1:0-6259 GCA_036824445.1 Streptosporangiaceae bacterium
CAATGCCATCAGAGAGGCGGGCGCCGGCCACCCCGGAAAGAACAGCCACCCTGAGCGCGTAACGACTTGCGCGTGAGGAGCGACCCAAGAACCCCGAATGGCCGCAGCGACATGGCCTGGGGCCAGCGTGGTGACACGGCCGGAGACACCGGCCACACTGGCCACGCTGGCCGCGCACGCCGCCAGCGTGGCCACGCACAGGCCGGCATACACCGCGCGGCGCTGCCACGGCGAGCGCCACGCGGGAGCCGGGTCCGGGCCGGCTACCACTCCGATCAGCCCGCGCCATGCCTGGGCCGCCACCGGACGGGCATTGTTCAGTGCTGTGACGGCGGTGACCGCTGCTGCGGCGCCGGGCATCCGTTTCACGATGCCAGGGTAGGCCGCGTGGGCCGAGCCGTCGTCCCGCCGCAGGCTGTCATACCCCGGTATGAGCCGGCCCGGCGGCCACGCCACGCTACCCCGGCGGTATGACCGCCGATTTGGTTCCCGGGCGTGACGACGCGGCCGGGCCTACCAGGCAGCCTCTACTCCAGTGCCTCCGACAGGCCGGGCCGGCCCCGATCACAGCGGCCATGCTCGCCAGTCCCGGCCGGCCGGTCCGTGGGCGGCGCTGCCTGCGGACGCGCGAAGCCGCATCGGCCCCGGAAGAAGGATGAGATGAACGACGACACGAGCGGTGGCGGTGGCCTGCTTGGGCGGTCGCGGCGGCCAGCGGTGGCCGTCCTGGCCGCCGTGGCCGCGACAACCCTGGTGGCGGCGTGCGGCGGCGGCTCGCCCACCGGCGCGGCCGCGGCGGGGTCGACCGACTACCAGAAAGCGGTCGCCTACGCGCAGTGCATGCGCTCGCACGGCGTGCCGAACTTTCCCGACCCCGACAGTCAGGGCAACTTCCTCATCAACGGGCAGAAAGCCAACCTCCCCGGCGGCTCGGTGATGGACTCGGCTGACCGGGCCTGCCGGCACCTGCTCCCGAACGGGGGCCGGATGACCGTGGCACAGCAGCAGCAGGCCCTCAAGCACGCACTGAAATTCTCCGCATGCATGCGCGCGCACGGGCTGCCGGACTTCCCGGATCCCAGCGCGGCGGGCGGCGGGGTCGTGATGAACCTTCACGGAACCGGCCTCAGTCCCCAGTCGCCGCAATTCCAAGCGGCGCGGCAGGCCTGCCGGCGCTTCCTGCCTGGCCCTGGTGGGCCCTGAGCCGTGAAGGGCGGGTGAGGCGCGGATGAGCGAAGAGGGTGGTGGAACCGTGAGCGGGACTGTTTCCGCGGGCCGGGCGGCCGACGACCGGGCCGGGGCACCGATGCCTCCGAGGCCCGTCGGCGGTCAGCGGCGCGGCCGCCGACGCTGGCTGGTGGTCATGCTGGTTGTCCTGGTGGTGCTGGCGGCGGGCGGCGTGGCGGTCGCGTGGGGCGTGTTCGGCACCTCTGGCCAGTCGAACGCGGGACGGGGTGGCGGCTCCGGTGGGACGTCCACGGCGGTGGTGACCCGGCGGTCGCTGACCTCGCAGACCAGCGTGAGCGCGACGCTGGGATATGTGGGCTCGTACACGGTGGCCGGGAAGGGCGGAGGGACGCTGACCTGGCTGCCGGCCGAGGGCCGGGTGATCCGCCAGGGCGGCGTGCTCTACCGGGTGGACAACGGGGTGCCGGTGATCTTGCTGTACGGGAAGGTGCCGCTGTGGCGGACGCTGTCGGAGGGGGTGACCGGCCAGGACGTATCCCAGCTCAACCACGACCTGGTCAAGCTCGGCTATGCAAACGCCGCCGATATCGCCACGCTGGGCTGGGATTATTTCGGCTGGGAGACGAAGTACGCGCTGGAGCAGTTGCAGACAGCGGTGGGGATGACCAGCCCGGCCGGAACCGCGACCGGGAGCCTGGCGCCGGGGCAGGCGGTGTTCGAGCCGACGGCGCTGCGGGTGAGCGCGGTCACGGGCAAGCTGGGCTCACCCGCGGCCGGGAGCGTGCTGTCAGCGACTTCGACCGTCCCGGTGGTAACCATCAAGCTGAACGCCGCGAACCAGGCCGAGGTGAAGGTCGGCGACAAGGTGACCATCACCCTGCCGGACGGGACGACCACGCCGGGCCGGGTGACCTCGGTCGGCAAGGTCGCCTCGGGGTCGGGCAGCTCGGCCACTGTCCCCGTCGATGTCGCCCTCCGCCATCCGAAGGCAGCGGGTGGCCTGGATCAGGCGCCAGTGACAGTGGCGGTCACCACGGGCCGCGTCAAGAACGCCCTGGTGGTGCCCATCAACGCGCTGCTGGCCCAGCCCGGCCGCGGGTACACGGTCGAGGTGACCGGCCCGCGCGGCCATCGCCTGGTGGGCGTCACTCCGGGCCTGTTCGACGACGCCGCCGGACTGGTCCAAGTCACCGGGGCCGGGCTGGCCGCCGGGCAGCACGTGGTGGTGCCCGCGCCATGAGCGAGAGCACTGAGCTGGAGCCGCTTGCGGCCGGCGACCCGGGGCGTGGTTCGGACGGCGCGCCAGCGCTGGTGCTGGAACTCGATGAAGTGACCAAGGTCTACCCGAGTTCCCCGCCGGTGCGCGCGCTGGCCGGGGTGAGCCTGGCAGTCGCCGCCGGCGAGCTGGTGGCGGTGGCCGGCCCGTCGGGGTCCGGCAAGACCACGCTGTTGCACCTGATGGGCACGCTGGACCGCCCGTCGGCCGGGGAGGTGCGGCTGACCGGGCTGGACGTGGCCGTCCGGACCGACCGGGAACTGTCGGCGCTGCGGGCGGCGTCGATCGGGTTTGTGTTCCAGCAGTACTTCCTGGCCGAGCACGCCAGCGCGCTGGACAACGTCGCCGACGGCCTGCTCTATGCGGGGGCAGGGCTGGGACAGCGGCGCACGCGGGCAGCCGAGGCGCTCGCACAGGTAGGGCTCGGCCACCGGCTGCGGACCCGGCCGACCCAGCTGTCCGGAGGCGAGCGGCAGCGCGTCGCGATAGCCCGCGCTCTCGTCGCGGATCCGGCGATCGTGCTGGCCTACGAGCCCACCGGCAACCTCGACTCCGCCACCGGCCAGGCGCTACTGGACCTGCTGGCCGAGCTCAACGAGCACGGCGTCACCATCGTGGTGGTGACCCACGACCAGGCCATCGCCGCCCGCATGCACCGGCAGATCGAGATGCTCGATGGCCGGATCATCACCGACACGGGCCCGCCACGTATCGCAGCGCGGCATGCCGTCCCGGACAGCGGCCGGGACCGGCAACGGCCCACGGTCAGTCGGCGTCCCGAGCCGGGAGGAACGCTGTGACCAGCGCAGGCGCCCGGGCCGCCCGGCGGCCAGCCGCCCCCGCCCCGGCCCGGCTGCGGCCGTCGGACCTGGCCCGGCTGGCCGCGGTGGGTCTACGGACCCGCAAGCTCCGGGCCGCGCTGTCGGCGCTGGGGATCGCGATCGGCGTGGCCGCGATCGTGGCGGTGCTGGGACTGTCGGCCTCCTCGGCGGCCGGCCTCAACGCCGAGATCGCCAAGCTAGGCACCAACCTGCTCATGGTTCAAAACGGGGCAGAACTTCCTGGGCGGCACCGCCGAACTGCCGGTGGCCGCGCCCGGGATGATCGGCCGGCTGCCCGGCGTGTACACCGTCCAGGACACCGGCACCGTCAGCAACGTCAACGTCTACCGCTCCCCGCTGATCCCCGCCATCCAGACCAACGCCCTGCAGGTGCAGGCGGCCAGTTTGGGCCTGCCTGCCGCCGTCGGCACCTCCCTGGCCCACGGCAGCTACCTGAACGCCGCCACCGCTCGCGAGCCGGTCGCGGTGCTGGGCGCCGCCGCCGCCCAGCGGCTGGGCATCGACCGGGTCTGGCGCGGTGAGCGGATCCGGGTCGGCAGCATGTGGTTCTACGTCACCGGCATCCTCAAGCCAGCTGTGCTGGCCCCCGACATCGACTCCTCCATCCTGATCGGCTACCCGGCGGCGCAGAGATACCTGGGCTTCGGCGGCCGCCCCTCCACCATCTACCTGCGCGCCGCCGACAGCCGGGTCACAGCCGTCGACGCAGTGCTCGCCGCCCAGGCCAACCCCGAAAACCCCGACCAGGTCGACATCTCCCAGCCCTCCGCAGCACTGACAGCCCAGGCCGCCGCCAAGGGCGCGTTCAACACCCTGTTCCTGGGTCTGGGAGCCGTCGCCCTGCTAGTCGGCGCGATCGGCGTAGCCAACATCATGGTCATCTCCGTGTTGGAACGGCGCTCCGAGATCGGGCTGCGCCGCGCTCTCGGCGCCACGAAGGGCCACATCCGCATCCAGTTCCTTTCCGAGGCCGTCCTGCTCGCCCTCATGGGAGGCGCGGCCGGGGCCGCCGCCGGCGCGCTGGCCACCGTCATCTACGCCCAGGCCAAAGGCTGGGCTGCCGTCGTCCCCGCCCAGGCCTGGGCCGGAGGCCTCGCCGCCGCGCTGCTCATCGGCGCCGCCGCCGGGCTGCTCCCCGCCCTGCGCGCCGCCCGCATGTCGCCCACCGAGGCCCTCTGGTCGCTCTAGGCCTGCCGTCTCTCGGGTATGCGCCCGTCAACGGCGGTGAAGGCGATGGTCTGCGTCCACCACGCCGGGTCGGCGCACTGGGCGAGGAAGGCTTCGATGGACCGGTCGTCCAGCTTGCCGGAGGCCACCAGCCGGGGGCGGAGCTCGATGACCGTCTCCCGCCAGTACACCGCCCACGGCGAGCCGCCGTTATAGAGGGCCGTTTCTGCCGTGGCCCCGACGTCGTGCAGTCCCCGGCTGGCCAGTGCCGCCGGCAGTCGGCGGCCGATGAAGTAGTCGATTCCCTGCTCGCGCGACCAGGCCAGCCATCCTTGCCAGAACGCCTGGATCTCAGGCGGTTCGGCGATGCTGACCGGCAGGAAATCCGGCTCGATCAGCAAGATCGCCCCGCCCGGCCGCGCGCTGGCAACCAGGTTCGTCACCGCGGCCTCGGCGTCGGCGACATGGTGCAGCACGGCGCGGGCCGTCACCAGGTCAAAGTCCGCGGGCACGACCGGCCCCGCGCAGATGTCGCCCTGGCGCAGCTCCAGCCCGGGCACGTCCGCGTCGGCCAGCGACAGGTCGAGATCCACCGCCACCGCCTGCCCACCGGGCGCCACCCGTTCGGCAAGCCAGGCAGAGATGGAGCCGTTGCCACAGCCAACTTCGAGCGTCCGCGCTCCGGGACCGACACCCAGCTGCTCAATGCGGCGGCGGTGCATCGGATCAAGCAACCGCGACATCAGGGCCAGCCGCTGCCCCTCGCCCGACAGGTGATGATCAAGAACGTAATCCGGCACGCTGGCCCCCCGAACGCCTGGCCCCGCAACTCCGCTCAGCAGACCCGAGGGCTCCTCTCCAGAACAGCTTAGGTGCCCCGGGTGCGCTCCTCCGGCCCCGGCTACTGCCCGTTGCCGCCGAGGGCATCGCTCCCGCTCACGACGATGGTGCCGGCAGTAAGTGCCATCGTTGGATGGTTGTGATCGGCCGAGGCGTGGGTCTTGACCCGCTCGCCCGGACCGCTTCGGCCGAGTGAAGGGTGGATGGCGAGGGTGGTTGACGACCGGGAGATCCCCCTGGAGGGCGGCAACGTGGGGGGAGCTGTGCGCGTCGGGAACACGGTGCGCCGGCGCACGGGCCCGTGGACCCCGGCGGTGCACGCCCTTCTGGATTACCTCGCCTCGCGCGTCCCGCACGTCCCCCGGGTCCTGGGGCGCGACGGGCAGGGACGTGAGGTGCTGTCCTACCTGCCGGGGCATGTGGTCGATGTCGACACCAGCGCGCTCAGCTTGGAGCAGCTCGTTTCGGTGGTCAGGTGGACCCGGGTGTTCCATGACGCCGTGGCCGGCTTTTCCCACCCCGGGCCGTGGCGGTTCTTCCCCGTCACCGACGCCTCGCTGATCGGGCACAACGACATCGCGCCGTACAACGTGTGCTTTGACGGTGCTGAGCTGGTGGGCGTCTTCGACTGGGACCTGGCCGGCCCCACGACGCCGCCGCTCGAACTGGCCTTCATCGCCTGGAACTGCGTGCCGCTGTGGCGCGACATCGGCTCCCGGGCGGCCGCCAGAAGACTGACCGTCATCGCCGCCACGTATGGGACGGTCGCCGCCCGCGAGATCTTGCGCACCGTTCCGCGGCGGATCCAGACCATGCTCGACGGCATCCCGGTCGCGGCTGCCGCCGGCGATGAGGGAATGGCGAGCCTCATGGCGGCAGGAGAGCCCGGCCGCTCGCAAAGGTCACTGACCAGCCTGATCGAACGCATCCCGGCCATCGACGCGCA
>DAITAE010000803.1:0-1842 GCA_036824445.1 Streptosporangiaceae bacterium
CACCGGGTCCACCCGGCCGACGAGCCGGCCGCCCGCCAGCAGCGGCATCGCGTAGTAGCCGTGGACCCGCTTGGCCCGTGGCACGTAAGCCTCCAGCGAGTGGTCGAAGCCGAACATCCGGCGCGTGCGCTTGCGGTCCCAGACCAGCGAGTCGAACGGGGACAGCAGCGTGACCCGGTGCCTGCCCCGGTCGCCTCCAGCGGCCTGCGCGAGGGCGGCGGGGTCGGCCCAGCCCATCGTTATGCCGTTTCGTGCGGCGGGTGGGCTCGCCCGGCCCGCGGCGCCCGTCCCGACCGCAACCGGCGTCAGGCCCGCCGCCTCCGCGGCCTCGTCCACATGATCGGCGTGCCTGGCCGTGGGGCTGGTCAGCTCCCGGAGGCGGTGGTGCTCGATCAGGTCGGCCCGGGTCACCACACCCAGGCTCCGCGCCGCTGCCGCGGCGAGATGGGTCAGGCATTCGGCGTCGGTGGGCTCGTACGTGAGCAGGTCGCCAGGGAGAACCCGGTCCGGGAGGTCGTAGACCCGGCGCCAGCCTTCCCGTCGCATGCAGATCACGTCACCCACGTCCAGCAGCCACTCGACGGCGATCTTGGTTTCCGACCAGTCCCACCAGGAACTGCCGTTCTTGGCCCCGCCGAGCTGGGTAGCCGTGAGCGGCCCTTCGGCCCGCAGCCTGGCCAGGACCTCGGCGCAGGTGCCCTGGTGGCTCTGATGCCAGCGCTTGCCACGGTCGCGCAGCGCACGCCTGCGGAACGCGTAGTAGGGCCAGTCCTCGATCGGCAGCACGCAGGCGGCATGTGACCAGTACTCGAACGCCGCCGGCCGGCGCGGGTGCCAGTACGCCCGCTCGATCCGGTCCCGGGGAATAGGGCCGAGCCGGGCGTACGCCACGAGCTCATGAGACCGGGCGAGCACGCTGATGGTGTCGAGTTGCACCGCGCCAAGCCGGCGCAGCATCGCGGGCACGCCGCCGCGGCGGCCGCCGGTGCCGACGAAGCCCTGTGCACGCAGCGTCATCAGCCGTACGTCGTCGGCGGACAGGGATACCTGCGGTTCCTGCACGGGGAGGGCGGCCACAATTACGGCAGCTTAACGGCGGCCCGGGACATTCCTCTCGCGCCTGTCGCGCGGCCGCCGGAGCCGAACCTGGCGGGGTCTAGTACCAGTCTTCGAAGATGTGGGTCCCCAGAGCCAGCAGCCCACCGACGACCGTCGCCGCCACGCCCACCCAGAACAGCCACCACGTGGGGCCCAGGACCAGGCCCAGGCCGCCGACCAGGAAACCGGCCATGACGATGGAGACCGCCACCCACGACACGGTCCGCCCGTGAAACACCTCGGGCGGCTGGTAACTGTCCGGGCCCGCCGGTGCGAGAGCGCCGCCTTCCTGGCCTACGCCGGCCACAGGGCCCGGACTCGCCTGGTCAGACATGCGTTCTGCTCCCCTCGGGGTGGGCGGCCCGCGCTGGACGGCCGCTGCGATCCTATTATTGTGGCGAGGCCGCCCGGCGGATCGACACCGGCCCCTCGATTTGCGGCCCATATACCAGCCGGGGCATCGCTACGGCGATGCTGCCGCCCGGCGCGGCTCGATTTCACCGTCGACTCGCCTACGATGGCTGTGGAGAGCGCTGTGCCTGCGAGCCGCGACGGCGACAGGCTGCCGGCCGTCCGGACCGTGGGGCGGCGATCCCTTTCACAGTCAGATCCGCAAGGAGCGCGACGAGAAGTGCCAGCCATCATCGACAAGGTCATGCGAGCGGGTGAGGGCAAGCTCCTGCGCAGGCTCGGACGGATCGCCGAGCAGGTCAACTCGATTGAAGATGACTTCGAAAAGCTCAG
>DAITAE010000292.1:0-1514 GCA_036824445.1 Streptosporangiaceae bacterium
GCATCGTGGCTCTCATCCGGGCGCAGTTCCCGGCGCTCAGCCCGGCGCAGGTGACTAAGGCGCTCACGGAGAGCACCGTCTTCCGCCCTCCCGGCGGGCAGCAGACCGGATCCGGGGCCGGGACCGTAGACGCCGCCGCGGCGCTCGCGGCCGCAGCACGCATGGTCGAAGCCGTCCCCACCCCGGGATCGTCGCCCGCGTCGGCGGCGCCCGCAGCCTCGCCGCCCAGCCCTCCCGCGGTGCACGCATCCAGCGGCCTGGGCAAGACTCTGCTCATCGACGTCGGCATCGCGGTGGCGGTGTTCCTGGTGCTGGCGGTGCCGATCCTCGGGTATGGCCGCCACCGGCGCCGACGGGCCAGGGCCGCCCGGCTGGCCGAGGTGCGCGCGGCCGCCCAGCCCCGGGCGCGGTCCCAGCCCCGGGCGCGGACCCAGCCCGTGACGCGCCCCGCGCGGCAGGTCGCCTCAGCGAGGATCGAGCCGGAGGAGCACACCTACATCCCGGTGCCGGTGAGTGCGGCGCCCCCCGCCGCCGGCCCTCCGCCCGCCAATGGCGCCGCAGCCGGTGCCCCGTCACCGCGGGACAGCAGGAGCGGCTCACCGGGCGGCCCTCCACGGAGCGGCCCCCCGGGGAGCGGCTTTCAAGGGAGCGCCTTCACGGCGAGCGCGTTCCCCAGGACCGGGCGCATCAGCACCTCGCGCGCGGCTGAACCTTCCGGGGCGGGCGCGCCGGCAGCCACAGACGGGTGGCCGGCCAGCGCAGGATCCGCGCGCGCGGGATCCGCCCACACCGGACCGGCCGAAGCTGCACCGGCGCACACCGGACCGGCCGCCGGTGGACCAGCCGACCGCGGACCGGCCGATGACGGACCGGCCGATGACGGACCGGCGCAGACTGGACCAGCTCATGCTGGACCAGCTCATGCTGGACCGGCTCATGCCGGACCGCGCCGCGCTGGGGGCATTCTGCGCGGAAATGTCCCGGGCGGAGGAGCCGCTGACAAGTCTGGCTCCGCGGCACTCGGAACGGCCGCAGGAGGACTCATTGGTTCGCCGCGGACGGGCGCGCAGCGCACGCCGAAGGTCTCCGGTGGCCCTCCCTGGGGGCCGGCGCCGGAGCCGGCGGGCGATGTCCCGTGGGGCCGGCCGCTCATACCCCCGGCCGCAGGCACGCGCGCGTTTCCCACCGGCCCGGCGCAGACACCGGCCGAGCCCACGCCGGAGTTCCTGGCGGCTCCTCCGCCAGAGCCACCGGATACGGAACCGTCGCCCTGGGATGCGATCGCCGAGGAGGCCTGGCCGGGCGGACCGGGTTCACCGCAGCCGGGCGGGCCGGGCGCGTCCAGGCCGCCGGCCTCGCCCGCGCGTGGGCAGGCATTCGGCAACGGCATCGTTGGCCAGCCCCGCGATCCGGAGAACGAGCGGCGCGACGAGGAGCCGTCCACCGGCTCCCAGCCCATCTATGTGTGGGATCCAGGCGCCCCGACCGAATCCTTCCCGCCCGTCCCGCCAGGC
>DAITAE010000292.1:1614-6233 GCA_036824445.1 Streptosporangiaceae bacterium
GCGGCCACCGGGTAACGCCGCCCTCCGCCGGGCCGGCCTCGGACCGCGTTGCCGGGCGGTGCCGCAGGCTGTCTTTCCGGGCCGGGTCTTAGGCCGTCTTGCCGGGCCCCACTTTAGGTATGCTGCCGGCCCCGTGCCCCCAGGGCATCGTGCCAAGCCGCGCTTCGGGAGCGTCTTGCTGGGCCGCGCCTCAGCGCGTGTTGCCGGGCCGACCGTTGAGTTCCGCCTTGCGGACCGAGGCGTACATGGGCACATATTCCTGGCCCGACAAGACCTGGATGGCCTTCATGACGTCGTCGGTGATCGCCCGCCGGACCCGGGCCGGCGGGCCCTTGTCCAGGTAGGCGTCGAAGGTCATCGGCTCGCCGATCCGGATGCCCACCCGGTGCAGCTGCGGGATGGTGTGCCCGGGCGGCAGGACCACGTCGGTACCGATCATGGCGACCGGGACGACCGGCGCCCCGGAGGCCATCGCGAGCCAGCCGACACCCGTCCGGCCGCGGTAGAGGCGGCCGTCCGGCGAGCGCGTTCCCTCGGGGTAGACGCCGAACAACTCCCCCGCCTGAAGCAGCCGAAGGGCCGCCTCGAGCGTGTCCTGGGCAGACCGCGCGCTGTCCCGGTCGACGGAGAGCTGTTTGGTGGCACGCATGTAGGCGTTGGCGAAAAGCTGGGACGGCCGCGTGCCGGTGAAGTATTCGGACTTGGCGGCGAAGGTGAGGGGCCGGTCGAGCATGAGCGGCAGGAAGACCGAATCAACGACCGACAGGTGGTTGGAGGCCACGATGGCGCCGCCGGTCCTGGGGATGTGTTCCCCGCCGGTGACCTGCGGGCGCCACAGCAGGTGCAGGATCGGCCCGGCGACAACCCTGGAGACCTGGTACTTCACTCGATTCCTCCACCAGAGGATCCGGCGTCAGAACGCCGCGCAACCCAACGATAACCGGGCAGTGCTTCCTCGGACCTGGCGCCGCCGCCCGCCTGAACAGGTGAATCACCGGCCGCCGGGGCCTGGCCATGGCTGCTCACGCCCTCCATGCCGGCGGGCGCGGCGGGCCTGCCGGGCGCGGCCCGTCCCTCGAGCTCGGCAGGCAGCGACGAGAGAATCACGACCATCAGCGGCAGCACCAGTGGCAGCGCGGCGGCAGGCACGGTGACCCCGGAATCCGAGGCGAACCAGCCGAGCACGGCAATGAGCCATACGGCGGACAGGGCGGCCCGCAGCAGCGGGATCTGCCGGTAGGCGCGGGCCAGCAGCGTGCACCGCAGCCGGGCGGGCCAGGCGACGATGGCCCCGAGCGCGGCCACCACGACCGGGATCACCGGGATAAACGGGTTGGCGGTGAGGGAGCCAAAATTGGCGCTGAGTTTCCGCTGCAGCGTGGCGCCCGCGCCGCCGTGCAGCACCTGGCCGACGAACCCGCCGATGTCGGATTGCCCGGTGGCCGGGACGAAGTAGTTGATGAGCGCGAACACCGTCACCAGCGCCAGGCCGCTGGCGCCGACAAGTGCCGCCCGCCGCCAGGTGATCCGCACGTTCGCGGCGGCCGCGAGCAGCACCAGGAAACCGGGCAGCATCGCGATGGTCCCACCGACCTTGGCACCGAAACCGGGCCAGGCGGCCACGACGACCGTGAAGGCGGTCACCGTGGCCATGGCCAGCAGGGCCTTGCTGCGCTGGCCCCGGCGCAGCAAGGCCCCGCCGAGCCAGGCCGCGCACAAGATCCCGGATGCGCCGTAGATCACCACCGCATTGTTGCCCAGGCCGTAGAACCGCCCGGCCTCGAGCATGTGCAGGCCGAATGGGGTTTCCAGCGCCAGGTGTGACCCGGTGATGAGGTCGAGACCGATGACGGCGAGGGTGACGGCCGCGACCACGCCGGGCGGACCGAGCGGATCCCGCCGCCACGGCCCGGCCAGGGCGATTGCCGCCACCACCGCGGCCCACGCCACGGCGAGCGAGTACAGGACGACGGCCGGGTGCGCCAGCGTCCACCACGGCACGAGGCTGGCCAGGAACGTTCCGGCCGGGAGCGAGGCAGCCCAGGCCCCGATCGTCCGGGCCACGGCCCGGCGGCGGGGGCGGCGCCGGGGCCCGCGCGCCCAGGGGATGAGCGCGATGAGGACGAAGAGCGCCGGGTAGCCGAACCCGACGAGCTGGTAGAAGGGGGTCACGGTGTGCCGGTAGACCTGGGCGGCGGCGTCCTGCGCGGCCAGCGTGCGCACGGTAGCGGCCGGGTCGTCGGGCCCGGCCCGGGTGACGGCGCGCAGCGGCGAGCCGACCACCGCAGATGGGACCGGCGTGCCGAGCCAGCCCAGCACGGTCGGGGTCAGGTCGGTCAGCACCACCATCCCCGGCTGCCGGGTGGAGGCCGTCGTCAGCAGCCCGTTCCGGTAGTGCGGGCCGCTCACCGCGATCACCCGCAGATGGGGCTCCGGCCCGTCGCCCGGTGCGGCGACCACCAGGGTCGAATCAGCGGGAAGCCCGCCGATGATCCGCCCCAGCTGCCGGTCGGCCGCCCGCAGCTCCGCCGCCCGGGCCGCCTGGCCCGCCGACCCCGGTGCCGCCGGAAGATTACCGAGGTCGACAACGGTCAGCGGGCACCGGGCCAGCGTGGCCGCTGCCAGATCGGCCGGGCGCGGGAGATACGAGGCGACCATGCCGGACCTGCTGGCCAGCGCGAGCGCCGCGCCGGGGCCGACCGCGGTGGCGCAGCGCCCCGGGCCCGGCGCGGCGGCCAGCAGGCCCCACTGCGGGTTGTAGTGGAATTGGGAGTTGTACGTAACCAGGCGCGGCATCAGCGGCACGCGCGCCGGGGATGGCGTGTCCGGGCGGGCACCGCCCGGCTGGACCGTGACCGGGGGATCCGCCGGGCACGGCCCGGCGGCGGCATGCGGCACGGCCGCCCGGGCGGCGGCGTTCAGCGTGAGCCACCCGTCGGCCGGGCAGGTGCGGGAGTGGATCCCGCTGACGATCAGGGATCCGGGCGACCCTTCGCCGGCCAGGCGCCAGAGGGCCGGGCTCCTCGTGGGTGAGACGTCGCTCCAGCGGAGCCCGCCGATCCCGACCAGGACCACGTGACCCGTTGCCGGGGCGCTGGCGCCGGCTGTGCCGTCGCTGCTGGCCATCGCCGCTGCGGGTGCGGCCATGGCCAAGATGGCGGCACCGGCGGCCAGCGCCCTGCCCAGGGTCATGTGCACGTCGTCAACCGTATCCAGGGCCGAAGAGTCACAGCGCCCCGTTGCCAGCTGGACGCCGACTTGTGCGGCCAGCCTCCGTCAGGTGCAGATGTTCTGGCTGGCGGTCCTGGGCGCGAAGCTGGAGGCTGGCTGCGGCTTGGTTCCCGGCCCCGTGTGTGCAGTACTGCCGTAATTGCTGCCCAGCAACAGTGTGATCTTGCCGGTTCCCGGTACCTCCTGCAGCGCGGATCCGTGGACCTTGGCCGCCAGCAGCCGGGCCTCCGGCAGCTGCCCGGCGTGGTACTTGATCAGCGTCTGGGTCACGTTGTGCGATGAGGCGTTGCCGGTCCGCTTGACCTTGAAGCCGTCCTGCTCCAGGACGGCGGCCACCGTGTATTCGAGCCCGCCTGCGCCAGATCCGTTAAGCACATCGAGGGTGACCTTTCTCGGCGCGATCCGAGGTGGCGGCTGGCGCTTCAGCAGGCCCCTGCTGACCGGCACATCGTTCCGGAACGCCTGGAATATCTTGCTGTCCTCGGGCTGGGTCCACATCACGTTGGCGGTGTCGGTGGGGTCCACGTAGGAGCGCGGGTAGGTGGGCAGGGTGAAGAAGGTCACCTGGCTCGGGGGCAGGTTCTTCAGGCTGCTGGCCAGATCGTAGAGGCCCTTGATGCCGCCCAGCCCGCTGTCGATCGTGATCGACTTGGTGGCCGCGTCGAGGAACCGGTAGACCGCGACCGGGTTGAGCAGCTTGCTCTTGACCCGGTCCACCAGCGAGGACATGAAGGCCTGCTGCCGGCTGATCCGCTCAAGATCGCTGCCGTTGCCGAGGGTATAGCGGGCGCGCACGTAGCCGAGCGCCTGCGAGCCGTTCAGCAGATGGTGGCCCGCCGTGAGATGGAGCCCTGACTTGGGGTCGTTGATGGGCCTCGTGTTGCACTCGGGCACGCCGCCGACGGCCCTGACCATGTCGCGGAAGCCGGCGAAGTTGACCACGACGAAGTGGTCGATGCGGATGCCGGTGTCCTTCTCGATCGTCTTGACCGTGCAGGCGACGCCGAGTTCGGTCTTGTTGCCGTCCACGGTCCCGAGCGTGAACGCTTCGTTGATCTTGAAGGTCGTCGGCGAGGACATCTGGCCGTTGCCCATCCGGCAGGCCGGGATGCTCACCCAGGAGTCACGCGGGATCGACATGATGTTGGCCCACTGCCGGTTCGCCGCGATGTGCACGATGATCAACGTGTCGGAGTGGTCCGTGTTGAGCACCGCGCTGCGGCCGTACCGCCTGGCCTGGCCGTGCCGGGTGTCCGAGCCGAGCACCAGGATGTTCTGCGCCTGGGGGTGCAGGTCGACCGGCTGGCTGCCCAGCACCCCGGAGATGTCCACCTGGTGCAGATTCCCGTTGAGATGCCGGTAGACGAGATAGGCGCCGAGCACGCCGA
>DAITAE010000293.1:0-6231 GCA_036824445.1 Streptosporangiaceae bacterium
TGGCGGTCCCGGATCCGCACGCCCGTCCGACGGCTGCCGCCGTGGCCGCCTGCGAGTCGGTGCGCCTGTTCGCCGATCGAGCCGCCGCGGCGGTGCCGGGATTCACGATCAACGACGAGAACGCACCGGTGATCGGGCAGATCGCCCGCAGGCTGGACGGCCTGCCGCTGGCCATCGAGCTGGCGGCGGCGCGGGTCAA
The DNA here is from genome assembly GCA_036824445.1 of Streptosporangiaceae bacterium. Lineage (GTDB taxonomy): Bacteria > Actinomycetota > Actinomycetes > Streptosporangiales > Streptosporangiaceae > UBA9676. The sequence continues at coordinate 200 of DAITAE010000293.1, forward strand.
GCTGCTGCCACCGGAGACGATCTTGCCGAGGCTGGAGCACTCGCTGGGCTTGCTGACCGGCGGCAACCGCGACCTCCCGGACCGGCTGCAGACCCTGCGCACCACGATCGCCTGGAGCTACGACCTGCTCACCGAGGGAGCCAGGCGGCTGCTCGCAGCCTGCTCGGTGTTCGCCGGTGGTGCCAGCCTGGAGGCCATCGAGGCGGTCTGCGGCGCCACGGTGGATATCGGCCTTCCGGTGCTCGATGGCCTGCAAGAGCTGGCCGACCAGAGCCTGCTCCGCCAGGTGCGCAGCCCCGGGAGGTCGCCGGCGCGTTACGCGATGCTGGAGACGATCCGCGAGTACGCGGCCGAGCGCCTGGACCAGATGCCGGAGGCGGACCGGGTCCGCGGCGCCCATGCCGCGACCTTCCTGGCCCTGGTCGAGACCGCCGGCCGCCCGCACGCGGGCCTGGCGAAGAAGGAATGGCTGGAGCGGCTCGAAACCGAGCACAACAACATCCGCGCCGCGCTGAGCTGGTACCGCGAGCATGATCCGCCCGCCGCGCTGCGGCTGGCGGCCTCGATGTCGGCGTTCTGGTCCCTGCGCGGCCATCACACCGAGGGCAGGCAGCGCCTGGCCGAGCTGTTCGGCCTGATCCCGGATCAGAGCACGGCACGGGTCAGCGCCCTGAACGGCGCCGCCTGGCTGGCCATCGACCAGGGCGACTACGACGAAGCGGCCCGCATGCTCGGCGAGAGCATCACGATCGGCCGGAGGCTGGACGACACGGTCGGCGAGGGCATCGCCACCGTTTACCTCGGCCGCTGCAAGCTGTCCATGCTTCAGATCACCGAGGCCGTGCCGTATGTGGAGCGGGCAGCGGCGCTGCTGGCCGGCTCGGAGGACCGGCCGGTCATCGCGTTCAGCTTGATGTACTCCGGACTGCTCGCACAGTTCACCGGCCGGCTGGAAGCCGCTTGCGACCTCTTCGCCCGCTGTGCGGCCCTGTCCGCCGAACTCGGCCTGGAACCGCTGAATGCGCGGGCCAAGATCGTACTCGGCTGCGCCCTGCTGGACCTGGGGAAGCTGCCAGCGGCCAGGGCGGCGCTGGAAGAAGGGCTCCCGGCATCTATCGACGTCGGCGACCGCTGGGTCGTCACGGTCGGGCTGGCAGGCTTTGCCGGGCACGCGGCCAAGACGGGGAGGCCCCGGCTGGCGCTCAGGCTGGCCGGGGCGGCCGAGGCGTACCAGGACGCCAACATGTTCACCCTGCCGGGACCGATCCGCGAGATACTCGACCGCTGGCTGGCGCCGGCCCGCAGCACCGCCGGGTCAGCCGCGAGACGAGTGCTCGCCGAAGGCCGACGGCTGAGCCCGGAGGAGGCGGTGGCCGCCGCCCTTGCGAACGAGCCGGATGACGCCAGGCCGCCGGGCCCACGGCGGACGCTGACCAGGCGCGAAACGGAGGTCGCGGTGCTCGCGGCGCGCGGGCTGACCAACCGGGACATCGCCGCTCAGCTGTTTCTCTCGGTCAGGACCGTCGAGGTGCACGTCGACCACATCCTCACCAAGCTCGGATTCCACACCCGCACTCAGCTGGCGGCCTGGGCCTACGAGGAGGGTCTGCTGCCAGGAAATACGTAGGCCCTACGTAGTCCTTCAGATGGTCCGCACCGGCTGCCAGCCGAGAGTTGGCTGCATGAACGGTGTCCCTCTCATCCGGCCGACCGCCTCTGCGCCCAGGGCCCCCGCCCGCGAACGTGCCGGTTCCCGCCCGGACTGCCAGGTGTTGGTCGTCGGCGCCGGCCCGACCGGGCTCGTGCTCGGCGCGGAACTGCTCACACGCGGGATCCGGACCCGGATCATCGACAAGGGTGACGGAGTGGCGCTGCAGACCCGGGCGATCGGCATCCACGCCCGCACGCTGGAGGTCCTCGACATGATGGGCCTGGCGGAGCGTTTTATCGAGCGCGGCCAGGTGGTGCGTCACCTGCGCTTCTACTCCCAGGGCCGGTGCCTGGCCAGCCTGGAGTTCGCCCGCTGTGGCTCGCGGTTCGGGTTCCTGCTCGACCTGCCGCAGGACCAGACCGAGCGGCTGCTGCGCGCGCGGATCACCGAGCTGGGCGGCGTCGTGGAGCAGGGCGCCGAGCTCACCAGCCTGACCGGAGGCAGCGATGCCGTCACCGCGACCATCCGCGGCCGCGCAAGCCGGGCGCAGGCGATCACGGCCGGCTACGTGGTCGGCTGTGACGGCGCGCACAGCCGGGTCCGGAGTGAACTCGGCCTCACCTTCCGTGGGCACCCCTACCCGCAGGACTGGCTGCTTGCCGACGTACTGCTGGACTGGGATCTCCGCGAGGACGCGGCGCACGCGTTCTTCCGGCCCGACGGGCTGCCGGTGATCTTCTTCCCGATGCGCGGGCACCGGTGGCGGCTGGGCCTGCCCTTCGCCGGGAACCGCGGCGGGCAGGCTCCCACCCTGGAGGAGATCCGGCTGCTGACCGACCAGCGGGCCCCGGAGCGGGTCACCGTGTCCGATCCCACCTGGCTGGCGAACTTTCGCTGTCACCGCCGGTCAGCCAGCGCTTACCGCCGCGGCCGCGTGCTGCTGGCCGGCGACGCCGTGCACATCCACACCCCAGCCGGTGGCCAGGGCATGAACACCGGTATCACCGACGCGCACAACCTGGGCTGGAAGCTCGCCCTGGTCGCCTCCGGCCGGGCTCCCGACTCGCTGCTGGACAGCTACGGCACCGAACGGCGCCCAGTGGCAGACGAGGTGCTCAAGCTCACCCATACCCTGGTCCACTACAGCAGCCTGAGCCATCCCCTCAAGCGCCGAGCCCGCGACATCCTCGTCCCGGCCCTGAGCCGCAGCAGCATGATCCAGCGCCGCGCCGCCGGCAGGCTCAGCCACATCTCCCTCGCCTACCCGCCGGGACCGCTGGCCCGCCCGGACCGCGGCCGGGGCACGCCGAGAGCTGGCCAACGCATGCCCGACATTCAGGTTCACGCGGGCGGCCAGGCCGCCACGCTGCACAGCATCTTGCGCGATGGCCGGCACGTGCTCGTCGTGCCCGCGGCCGAGGCGGCCGACGTGCTGTGCGACCCCGGGCTGCGGCCCTACTGGCGGGACCTCGCCGTCGTCACGCGGGACGGCAGGCAACCGCCCAGATTTCGTAACGACGGCACGGGGCCGGTCGTCCTGGTCCGGCCGGACGGCTTCGTGGCGGCCAGAGGGAGGCCAGGCCGCCTGCACCAGGTGACTGGCTACCTGCGCGACCTGTTCCAGCAACCGGGCCGCGATCTCTCGGGCGAACACCCTGCAGAAGGTGCGCCACGCGCCGTTAGTGATACCGCCGCGAACCAATAGCGATCTTGAAGCTGCCCGAGGCCGGGGAGGTCACGACTCGGATTATCTGTGCGCCGCCGCACCACGGCGACCGGGCAACAGGCGCTCCCATCCGGAAGCGCTCTCAGACGGCTCAGCGCGTTGGGCGCAGTACTTCGATATGACACCGGGGCCCGGTCGCTGTTGCCAGCTGCTTGTCGCCGGTAAGCAGACTTGCTTGCAGCGCCTCTGCGAGCGCGACGTAGGCCGCGTCATAGATCGTGAGGTTGTCGCGCAGTTCCCAGCAGCGGGTAATCAAGTGCCGGTGCGACGCCCGCTCCACAGGCATCGCGGCAAGGTCCGCGAGCGCCAAGGCGGCGCGGCGGGCATCGATCGCACCCGCATGGATCCGCCGGCGCAAGACCGAGGTGACCTCAAGATCGAGTAGTTCAGGCGCCGCCAGCCGCTCTCCGCGCAGACGGGCGCGGGCATGGTCGCCGTCCTGTCCATCATCAGCGATAGCGACGGCCAGGACGCTGGCGTCAACGACGAGCACGATCGGAGCGGACCGCTGCTACTGCCGCCTTCAACGGCACTGAACCACCGGAGCGGCCACCCGCCCGTTCCAGGAGCTCCTCCAGAGTGGGCTCGCTGGCCTCCTCGATCAGCCGTGCCCGCAGGTACTCCTGCAGCGACTGGTGTGCAGCGGCCGCACGCTGGCGCAGGACGGCATGGGTCTGCTCCGGAACATTCTTGATCTGCACGCTCGGCATGGCGCCATTATGGCGCCATAAGCGCCAATTCGCAACCTGGCCTCAGCCTGGCCGGCACAGGCCGCCCGTCAGACCGGGAGCCCGGTCATGGCAGGCAGTTCACGATCCAGCTGCGCCGGCAGGTCGGCCCGGGAGGTGATGCCGAGCTTGTGGAATGCGTGCCGAAGGTGGGTTTCGACGGTGGGCTGGGTGATGAACAGGTGCTGGGCGATCTGCCGGTTGGACAGGCCGTCCGCGGCGAGGCCGGCGACCCGCCGTTCGGCGCTGGTGAGCGCGTCAGGGCCGGTAAGGGCGGTGCGCCGGGGCCGGGCCCCGGTCGCGAGCAGCTCCCGCCTGGCCCGCTCGGCCAGCGGCGCGGCGCCGGTGCGCTGCGCCAGATCCAGGGCGCGGCGGAGCGGGACACGGGCGTCGGCGCGCCGTCCTGACCGGCGCAGGAAGGCCCCCAGATCGGTGAGCGCGAGTGCCAGCTCATAGCGGGCGGGGGTGGACTCCAGCAGGCCGACCGCCTCGGCTAGCGACTCTCCCGCCGCGGACTGCCCAGAACGCCCGGAGCGCCCCGGATGCGCGGGGTGCCCCGCATCGGCCGCTGCGGCGTACACCCGGAGCGCGGTGCCGAGCGTGACCGGGGTGCCGACCTTGCGGGCCAGCGTGAGCTGCTCGGTGGCGAGCTCGGCCGCCTCCTGATGATGGCCGAGCGCGGTGTGCGCGGCGGCCGCGGCGGTGCGCCAGGACGCGGCGGCGGGATTGTCGACGCCGAGTGCGCGCCAGCCCGTGCCCGCCGCGAGCAGATCCTCCAGCGCCTCGGCGTGGCGGCGCTGCGCCACCCGCAGGGCGCCCCGGGCCTGCAGGAAGGTCAGTGTGTGGATCCAGCCGGGGGGTGGCTCACGGTCGGCGGCGGCCGAGGCGACCGCATCAGCTTCGCCGAAACGGCCCAGGCGGGTGAGCGGCTCGATGCACAACCCGGCCGCCCAGGCCACGGCGAGCGGCGGCGAGGTCGCGAGCTTGAAGTCCAGCGCCAGGGCGGCGTCGGCGGCCGCGTCGTCAAACCGCCCGAGCCGCCGCATGATCATCGAGCGTAGGCAGCTGGCGTGGGCGACCATGCTCATGGAGCCCCGCCTGCGGGCGGCGGACAGGACCGCCTCACAGATGTCGCTAGCGGCGGCGAGCTCGCCGCTCCAGATCAGCACGAGCAGGGCGTAGACCGCGGTGAGCGAGTCGGGCGGGACATCGCGCAGGCCTTCGCCGAGCACGGGGGCGAGGTGGCCCAGGGCGTCGCCGGGCGGCTGGGCGGCGGCCGCGGCGAGCATGGCGCTGTTGACGCGCCATGCGCTGGATGTGCTGGGGCTCGCCAGCCGGCTCTGCGCCCGCTCCAGCACCTCGCCGGTGGCCGTGGCGTTAATGAAGGCGTTCGCGAACAGCTCCGCCTCCAGGCTGTCCGCCGCCGGGCCGGGACCGCCAGGGCGCACGAGCGCGTCGCGGCAGATTGCCGCCGCGCTGTCGTGATGGCCCCAGATGCCGAGCAAGCGCGCGCTGAGCAGGGCAGCGGTCGCGTGCTCCGGCGGGGCGGTGGTGAGCTCGACCGCCTCTTTCAGGGCAGCAGGCGCGGCGGGGCTGCGCTCAGCCGCGAGGGCGAGCCCCAGCTCAAGCAGCAGGGCTGGCCTGGCCACGGGCCCGGGTGGCTCGTCGAGGGCGCGGCGCAGATAGCTTGCGGCCGGGCCTGGGGCGCCGTGGCCACTGGCCACCTGGGCGGCCGCCCGCAGCAGCGCCACTACCTGCGCGCTGCCGCCCGGCTCGCTGCGCAGCAGGTGCAGCGCGATCCGCTCGGGGTCAGCGCCGTCGTGTTCGAGCAGGCGGGCCGCTTGCGCGTGGGCCAGGGCCCGCTCGCCGGCCGGGATGGACTCGTAGACCGCGGCCCGCACGATCGGGTGGGCGAACTCGAGCACCG
>DAITAE010000294.1:0-6228 GCA_036824445.1 Streptosporangiaceae bacterium
CGACCGCGGTGCCGGTGAAGGCGTTCAGCAGCGAGATGACCACCGGCATGTCCGCGCCGCCGATCGGCAGCACCATCGTCACGCCGAACACGAGCGCGGCGAGGATGACGATCAGCAGCACCGCAACGCTCGGCGTGACGATCAGGTAGACGGCGGCGCCGATACCGACGAGGGCCGCGCCGCCGTTGACCAGCCGCGAGCCCGGGAAGATGATCGGCGCCCCGTTGATGAGCCCCTGCAGCTTCCCGGCGGCGATGATCGACCCGGAGAAGGTCACCGCGCCGATCATCACGTCGAGCAGGGTGGTCACGGTGGTCGACTCGGGCACGCCGGTGGCGGCGCCCGCGAGGCCGATGTAGTCGTGAATGGCCACCAGCGCGGCCGCGCCGCCGCCGACCGCGTTGAAGATGCTGACCAGCTGCGGCATGGCGGTCATCTGCACGGTCCGCGCGCTGTAAAGCCCGGCCGCGGCGCCGAGCAGCGCGCCGGTCAGCATGATGATCCAGCCGGTCACGCTGATGATCCCGGCGTGGATGATGATGGCGAGCGTGGCCGCCACGGCGGTCACCATGCCACCGGTGGACAGCTGGTTCCCCCGCCGCGCGGTGGCCGGGGTGTTCATCAGGTGCAGGCCGAGCACGAAGCAGGTGGCCGCGCCCACGTAGACCAGCTGGATGACCCAGTCGAAGGCGCTCATGACCGGGTCCCGCCGCCGTCCAGCTGGCTCGGCCGACCGGCCTGGCCGGCCTGCCCGTCCGGCGTGGCCTGCCCCATATGGGCTGCTTGCACGGCCTGGGTGGCGTGCCCCGCTTGAGTGACTTGCCCGGCTTGCCCGGCCGGGACCGGGGCGGGCCGGCGCCGGAACATCTTGAGCATCCGCCCGGTGACGACGTACCCACCGACCACGTTCATGGCGGCGAACGCGGCGGCGACGAAGGCCAGGGCGTAGCCGACCGCGTTGTTCGCGGCGGCGGCGATGAGCATGGCACCCACCAGGATGATGCCGTGGATCGAGTTGGCGGCCGACATCAGCGGCGTGTGCAGGGTCGCGGGCACCTTGCTGATGACCTCGAAGCCCACCAGCAGGGCCAGCACAAAAATGGTGATGTCGGTGAGCAGCGCGTCGGTCACTGGGAGGTACCTCCAGCGGGCTGGTCGGCGAGCAGGGCGGCGGTGGCCGGATGGATCACCGACCCGCTGTGCGTGATGACGACCCCGGCCTGGATGTCGTCGCCGGGATCGATGGCAAGGGCGCCGTCGGTCACCATGTGGAGCAGCAGCGTGGTGATGTTGCGCGCGTAGGCGGCCGAGGCGGCGGTCGGCATGGTGGCGGGCAGGTTGCTCGCGCCGACCACGGTCACCCCGTTCCCGGTCACGACCGTCTCGCCCGGCACCGACCCCGCCACGTTCCCGCCGAGCGGCCCCGACGCGATGTCCACCACCACCGACCCGGCCGCCATCGCCTTGATCGCGTCCTCGGTGAGCAGCAGCGGTGGCCGGCGCCCCGGCACCTGTGCGGTCGTGATGACGACGTCGTGTCGGGCGATGTGACCGACCAGCTCGGCCTGCTGCGCCTGCCGCTCGTCCTCGGTGAGGGCGCGCGCGTAGCCGCCCTCGCCGGGCGCCGGGCCAACCGACGTCAGCTCGATGAAGGTGGCGCCGAGCGATTCCACCTCGGTCTTGCTCGATGGGCGCACGTCGTAGCCGGAGACCACCGCCCCGAGCCGGTGGGCCGTCCCGATGGCCTGCAGGCCCGCCACGCCGGTGCCCAGCACCAGGACCTTCGCGGGCCGTGCGGTGCCGGCGGCGGTGATGAGCATGGGGAAGAACCGGCCGAACGCGGCGGCCGCGACCAGCGCCGCCTTGTAGCCGGCGATGTTCGCCTGTGAGCTGAGGGCGTCCATCGGCTGTGTCTTGGACAGGGTGCGGGGGATCCCGTCGAGGCTGATCGCCGTCACGCCCTTGCGGGCGAGGCCGGCCGCGAGCGCGGGGTCGGCGAGGGGGTTGAGCATCCCGATCACCGCCTGCCCGGATCTCAGCCCGGCTAGCAGGGCGTCGTCGGGCTTGGTGACCGTCAGGATGATGTCCGCGGCGGAGACCAGCTCCTGCGAGGTGACGATCGTGGCGTCGGCCTGCGCGTAGGCCGCGTCGTCGAACCAGGCGCTGTCGCCCGCGCCGGACTCCACCAGCACGTCGAGACCGGCGCCTCGCAGCCGGCTGATCATCTCGGGAACAAGGGCGACCCGGCGTTCGCCGGGCGCGGTCTCCTTCACGACAGCGACTTTCATTGGCGCGACCTCTATGTATTCCGCGGGCGTCGCCTGGAGGGAAGCGTCACAGCCAGGCAACGAGATGAGCAGCCGGACGTCCCGTCATTAGCGGGGCGTGCGGTCATGATAGGCACAGCTTCAGTGTGCACACGCCGAAACGGGCCGTCACCGAGGCACCCCCGGGGGGACGGCCGTCATGGTCTGGGCCTGCCCGACGGCCGCACCAAACGTGATCATGACTTTTGGCGCACACCGGACTGCCCAAGCCATGATCACGTTTCCGGGACCTGACGTTCCAGCTTCGTGATCATGACATTGGTGGCGCTCTGGCACCCCCTAAGTCATGATCACGATCAGAGGGCTAAGACGTGTGAGGCGCGTGAGATGTATGAGGTTGACGAGGCCGGTGGGATCCGGCTCGGGCCGAGGCAGGCGATGCCGAGGCTGATGATAAGGAGCTGCGCCAGAGGAGGGCGCTGATCTTTTCCCCGGCGGAGACGACCGCGGCGGAGTGCAGCCTGCCCGGTGACCGCGTCAGGCGCTCAATGGGCCCGGAGACCGAGATGGCGGCGATAATCTTGCCGCCCTGGCCGCGGACCGGTGCGGACACCGACGCCACCCCGGCCTCACGCTCGGCAACGCTCGCCGCCCAGCCGCGGCGCCGGACCTGGGCCAGGGAGGTGGCCGTGAACCGGGCCCCTTTCAGGCCCTGGTTCACCCGTTCCGGTTCCTCCCACGCCAGCAGGACCTGCGCGGCCGAGCCGGCGCTCATGGGCAGCACGGATCCGACCGGGACGGTGTCGCGGAGCCCGGTCGCGCGTTCCGCCGCCGCGACGCAGATCCGCGAGCTGCCCTGGCGCCGGTACAGCTGCGCGCTCTCCCCGGTCAGATCTCGCAGCTGGATCAGGATGGGCTGGGCGATGGCGAGGAGCCTGTCCTCCCCGGCGGCGGTGGCAAGCTCGGCGATCCTGGGGCCCAGCACGAAGCGCCCCTGGGAATCGCGGGCGACCATGCGGTGCCGCTCCAGCGCGACGGCGATCCGGTGCGCGGTCGGGCGGGCGAGGCCGGTGGCGGTCACCAGCTGGGCGAGCGAGGCGGGACCGGATTCGAGGGTGGTAAGTACCGCCACCGTCTTGTCCAGTACCCCGACTCCGCTAGAGTTGTCCATGGTCCGATATTGCCGTCTCGGTATGCGAGACGCAAGATGGCCAGACGCGATCCGTGAGAGGTGAACGCCGATGGGGCGCACACTGGCACGCAAGATCTGGGACGCCCACGTGGTGCGGAGCGCCGAGGGCGAGCCTGACCTGCTCTACATCGATCTCCACCTGGTGCACGAGGTGACCAGCCCACAGGCGTTCGACGTGCTGAGGCTTTCAGGCCGCGCCGTCCGCCGTCCGGACCTGACGGTTGCGACCGAGGACCACAACGTGCCTACCACCGGGATCACCGGGCCGGGCCTGCCGCTGCGCGGCCCGGGCAGCCCCGTGACCGACCCGGTGTCGCGGATCCAGGTCGAGGCGCTGCGCAAGAACTGCGCCGATTTCGGCATCCGGCTGTACCCGATGGGTGACGCGGGCCAGGGGATCGTCCACGTCATCAGCCCCCAGCAGGGGCTGACCCAGCCGGGCATGACGATCGTCTGCGGCGACTCGCACACCAGCACCCACGGCGCCTTCGGCGCGCTCGCCTTCGGGATCGGCACCAGCGAAGTCGGGCATGTGCTCGCCACCCAGACGCTGCCGCAGGCCAGGCCGAAGGACATGGCCGTGAACGTGACCGGCGAGCTGCCGTACGGGGTCACCGCGAAAGACCTGATCCTGGCGGTCATCGCCCAGATTGGCACCGGCGGCGGCACCGGCCACGTCATCGAGTACCGCGGGCCGGCGATCGCCGGGCTGTCCATGGAGGGCCGGATGACGGTCTGCAACATGTCGATCGAGGCAGGCGCGCGGGCCGGCCTGATCGCGCCCGACGAGACGACCTTCAGCTACTTGGCGGGCCGGCCGCACGCCCCGCAAGGGGCGGCCTGGGACGAGGCGGCCGAATACTGGCGGTCGCTGCCGACCGATCGCGATGCGGTCTTCGACCGCGAGGTGACGCTGGACGCGGGCGCCCTCACCCCGTTCGTGACCTGGGGCACCAATCCGGCCCAGGCCGGTCCGCTGGGATCGGCCGTGCCCGATCCGGCCACGATGCCCGACCCGGCCGCGCGGGCCTCCGCACAGCGCGCTCTCGCCTACATGGATCTGGCCCCCGGCACTGCCCTCACCGACGTCGCGGTGGACACGGTGTTCGTGGGGTCGTGTACGAACGGTCGGCTGGAGGACCTGCGGGCCGCGGCCGAGGTGCTGCGCGGCAGGAAGGTGGCCAGCAGGGTCCAGATGCTGGTCGTCCCGGGCTCCATGGCGGTCAAGGCCGCGGCCGAGCAGGAGGGCCTCGCCGAGGTGTTCACCGGCGCCGGGGCACAGTGGCGGGCCGCGGGCTGCTCGATGTGCCTGGGCATGAACCCAGACACGATGGCGCCGGGCCAGCGCAGCGCGTCGACCTCCAACCGCAACTTCGAGGGCAGGCAGGGCGATGGCGCCCGCACGCATCTGGTGTCACCACAGGTCGCAGCCGCCACCGCGGTGACCGGAAGGCTGACCGCCCCGGCCGACCTGTAACGGCCAGCACCGATACCGGCCCGCCCAGAACCGGAGAGAACTCAGATGGAACCCTTCACCACCCACACCGGCCGCGGCGCATCGCTGCGGCACAGCCACGTTGACACCGACCAGATCATCCCCTCGGAGTACCTGAAGCGGGTCAGCCGTGCCGGATTCGGGGACGGCCTGTTCGCCGCCTGGCGGACGGATCCCGGCTTCGTGCTCAACCGGCCCGAGTCGGAGGGCGTGACCGTCCTCGTCGCCGGCCCCGATTTCGGGATCGGGTCGTCCCGGCAGCATGCCGTCTGGGCGCTCGCCGACTACGGGTTCCGCGCCGTCATCTCGGCCCGGTTCGGCGACATCTTCTACAACAACGCGCTGCAGGAGGGACTGCTCCCGGTGCGCCTGTCGGCCGAGGCCGTCGTCTCTCTTCATGACGCGATCGAGGCCGACCCAGCGATGCGGATCACGGTGGACCTGGCTGGGCGCGAGGTCAGGGCCGAGAGCGCCTCCGGGGAGCCGCTGCTCGCCGTGCCCTTTGAGATCGACGATTACGCGCGCTGGCGGCTGATGGAGGGCCTCGACGACATTTCGCTGACGCTCCGGCACGCCGACGACATCTCGCGTTACGAGCGTGAGCGGTCGGCCTGGCTCCCGGCTGCCGGATGACCGTTTAGTCGGCGCCCTCCGCCGCATCCCCGGCGGGGAGCGTGGCCAGCGTCAGGCTGACGATCGCGCCGCCGGAGTCACATCCGATGGCCACCCGCTGGCCCGGGCGCAGCAGCCGCAGGCCCGAGCCGGCGAAGGCCGCGGGGCCGAACGCGGTGACGGTCCCGTCGTCGAGGAACACGCTTCCCGACCGCGTCGCGGGGTCGAAGCTGCGGACTGTGGCCTGCATGATCGGGTCTCTTCCGGGTGGCTGGCGCGCGTGACGCTGACCCTCGGCACGGCCCGGCTCTCGGAGCCGCCCGGCTCTCAGCGCAATCCTGGCCGCTTGCGCAGCGCGGTCTGGATGATCCGGTCCCACAGCTGCGGGAGCGTCAGCCCGGTCGCCTCCCACATGAGCGGGAACGCCGACGCCGAGGTCATGCCGGGCATCGTGTTGATCTCGTTGAGGACGATCCGGCCCTGCGGGGTGTAGAAGAAGTCGACGCGGGCCAGGCCCTCGCAGGAGAGCGCCTCGAAGGCCGCGCACGCCAGCCGCCTGACCTCATCGATGGCGTCGCTGCCGATCGGCGGCGGGATGGCCATCGCGGTGTCCGCCTCCAGGTATTTCGCCTGGAAGTCGTAGAACTCGGCGTCCCCGCCGA
>DAITAE010000295.1:0-6219 GCA_036824445.1 Streptosporangiaceae bacterium
CGTGCAGGCCCTGCGCCGGGCGCTGGAACAGGCCGGTGCGCAAGGCAACCGCCGTCGGCCACCCGCTCGTTGAATCATGCCGAACGGATGTATCAGCGCCCGGCAGCAGCACGGGCGCGCGCGGCGGGCGCGAGCTACGTATCGAGCAGTTCCATCGACTGCACGTGCGCCTCCTGGACCCGCAGGATCGCCTCTGGCCCGCGGAAGAGTACGACCCAGCCGTCCTCTCGCTCCACCTCGGTGATGTTCTCGAACGTCTCCCTGACGACCTGCTCGTCGTCTCCGTAGACCATGCGGTACGTAGCCATCGGCGGTACTCCTGAATCTCCACAGCGCCAGCCGGCGGGAGGCCGGTGGTCTATCCGTGCCCACTAGCCGCGTGCCGTAACGACGCCGGGCTCTTCGCGAGGTGGCCAGCACGGCCCGGCGTTCCCCGGGCCGCGGCCGGGCCGGCTGGCGTGCCGGCCGGGCACCACCCGGCCACCATCTTCACGGCCGGTGTCGATTACAGCGGCTGCCGTTCGTGAACAGGGCGAGAGGGCAGATGAGCGTCGCGACGGGCAGTGCGGCGAGGCAGGCCGTCGGGGAACCATCCAACCACCGCCCGGTAGCCCGGGCAGATGGAACAGGAGATCACAATGGGCAAGCTGGTAGTCACCGAATTCATCTCTCTTGACGGGATCATCGAAGATCCAGGCGGGAGCGAGGGCAGCGCGCACGGCGGCTGGTCCTTCCGCCATCCCGCCCCCGACGGCGAGCAGTTCAAGGGCGACGAACTCCGCGACAGCGATGTCCAGTTGCTTGGCCGCGTGACCTATGAGGGATTCGCGGCCGCCTGGCCGGCGATGGAGGAGGCCACAGGCGATTACGGCAAGAAAATGAACGCCATGCCGAAGGTGGTCGTCTCGACCACCCTCACCGAGCCGACATGGAACAACACCACGATCATCTCGGGAAACGTGGCGGACGAGGTGGCCAGGCTGAAGGCTCGGTACGACGGCGACATTCTCGTGCAGGGGAGCGCGACGCTGGCCCAGACGCTGGCCGAGCACGGCCTGGTCGACGAGTACCGCCTCATGGTGCATCCGGTCGTGCTCGGAACGGGCAAGCGGCTCTTCTCCGGCAGCGCTGCCGGGACCGATCTTCAGCTTGTCGATTCACGCAAGGTCGGGCCCGATGTGCTGCTGCTGATCTACCGGCCGGCAAGCCGCCAGGCGGGCACGCCAGCCGCGAGCTGACCACGGCGAGGCCGGGCACGAGCGCCGGTCCGCTCGCGCAGCGAGGTACTTAACGACATGGGCTGACCGTCGGCAGCTGGGCCACAGGTCACAGATCGTTTGGCCGCGTGATGAGTCAGGCCCGATCCGCGTCGGTGCCCTGGCCGGCGATGAGTTTCGTGCCCGGCGGCCGTCAGGATGTCTGGGGCATGTGATAGTCCGTGGAGTTAGGCAGCGACCGGGCCGGGCGCGACCATTACTGGACGGGGCCGACGTGCCACCGCGCCCGGCCGCGGTGGAAGGGAGTGCCGATGAGTGGCGTACGGGTACTGGTTGGTACACGCAAGGGGGCGTTCGTCCTGAGCTCGGATGGGCGCCGCGAGCACTGGGACGTCAGCGGGCCCCACTTTGCCGGCTGGGAGATCTACCACGTCAAGGGATCGCCCGCGGAGCCGGACCGGCTGTTCGCGTCGCAGTCCAACGGCTGGTTCGGGCAGGTCATCCAGCGCTCCGACGACGGCGGGGCGACCTGGGAGCCGGTGGGCAACAAGTTCAGCTACGAGGGCGAACCCGGGACGCATCAGTGGTATGACGGCACGCCGCACCCGTGGGAGTTCGCGCGGGTCTGGCATCTCGAACCATCGCTGGACGACCCGGACACGGTCTACGCCGGGGTGGAGGACGCCGGCCTGTTCCGGTCGGCCGACGGCGGGCAGTCCTGGCAGGAGCTGTCGGCGCTGCGCTGCCACCCCTCCGCGCCGTCCTGGCAGCCGGGCGCGGGCGGGATGTGCCTGCACACGATCATCCTGGACCCGCGCGCGCCCGGGCGCATGTTCGCTGCCATCTCGGCCGCTGGCGCGTTCCGCTCCGACGACGCGGGCGAAACGTGGCGGCCGGTGAACCGTGGCCTGCGGTCCGAAGGCATACCCGACGCCGACGCCGAGGTCGGGCACTGCGTGCACCGGCTCGCGATGCACCCCGCCCGGCCGGATGTGCTGTACATGCAGAAGCACTGGGACGTCATGCGCAGCGATGACTCCGGCGAGTCGTGGCACGAGATCAGCGGCAACCTGCCGACCGACTTCGGCTTCCCGATCGACGTTCACGCCCACGACCCGGACACCGTCTACGTGGTCCCGATCAAGAGCGACTCGGAGCACTTCCCGCCCGATGGCAAGCTGCGCGTCTACCGCAGCCGGACGGGCGGGGACGACTGGGAGGCGCTCACCCGGGGCCTGCCGCAGGAGAACTGCTACGTCAACGTGCTGCGCGACGCTATGGCGGTCGACTCGCTCGACTCGTGCGGCGTCTACTTCGGCACGACCGGCGGGCAGGTATACGCGTCGGCCGACGCGGGCGACACCTGGGAACCGATCGTCCGGGATCTCCCGGCGGTCCTGTCCGTTGAGGTCCAGACGCTGCCATGATCCGGGTGGTGCTCCCCGCGCACCTGCGCGAGCTCGCCCGCGTCAACGGCGAGGTGGAACTCGACGTCGCGGGGCAGGTCACCCAGCGATCGGTCCTGGACGCGCTGGAGGGCCGCTACCCGGTCCTGCGCGGGACGATCCGCGACTACGGGAACGGGCGGCGGCGCGCGTTCGTCCGGTTCTTCGCCTGCGAGCGGGATCTGTCTCACGAGCAGCCGGACGCCCCGCTGCCGGAGGCGGTCGCCACCGGCGCGGAGCCGTACCTGATCGTGGGGGCAATGGCGGGCGGATAGGCCCCAGGCGGCGGGCGCCCCGTGGCCGCGGCTCCGGGCCCGTCGTGCCCGGCCGCCGTCGGCAGGTACCCTCCTGCCGCCGGCCATCGTCCTGCCACCGCCCGGTGTCGTGCCGCCGCCCGGTGTCCTGCCGCCGGCCGCGGCCGTCACCCTGCCGCTGACGCTCCCGGGCGGGGGCTGGCCGGCTCCCGCCGCCGAGCAGCGGGAGGCTGCTCAAGGCGATGCCCGCGAGGATGGCCGCGCCGCCGATGATCTGCTGCGGGCCTGCCGGGTCGCCGAAGACCACCGCGCCGGCCGCGGCGCCGACGAGGGGCTCCAGGTTCAGGAACGCGCCGGCCACCTCGGCGGACACGCGGCTCTGCGCATAAGCGAACAGCGTGAAGGGCAGCAGCGTGCCACCGGCCACGAGGGCGACGGCGGCCAGGACCGTGGCCGGGCCGCCGGGGGCGGCCGGCATGCCCTCCACGGCCACCGAGAACGGCAGCACCGCGAGGGCGGCCCCCAGGAACTGCACTGCTGTCACCGCGACCGGGTCGCGGCCGCGTAGCAGCCGGGTCTGCGCCACGGTGAACGTGGCCGACAGCAGCAGCGACACCAGCACCAGGCCATCGCCGGCGGCCGTGGCGCCGCCTCCCCCGCCGCCGGTGACGAGACCCACGCCCGCCAGCGACACCGCGAAGCCCGCCCAGGCCACCGGGCGCGCCACCGTGCGGTGCCAGAGCGCCGCGATGATCGCGACCAGCACCGGCGCGGCCCCGATCAGCAGCGCCGCGTGGGTGACGCTGGTCCGGGTGATGCCGGCGTTCTGCACCACGACCGACCCGCCGTACCCGACAGCGCCCGAGCCCAGCACGGCCGGGGTGCAGGCGGTGCGTACCGCTGAGCGCGAGGCCACGACCAGAAGGACGGCGGCGGCCAGGCCGAAGCGCACGAAGGTGAGCCAGCCCGACGGCAGCCAGTCCAGGGCCACCTTGGACAGCGGCACGGTCGTTCCCCACAGCAGACCTGCTGTGGTGAGCGCGGCGACGGCGAGGCGGCGGTCGGAGTTCATGCAGCCATAGAACCCGATCACCTGCGCAGAATTTGTCGGTTGGACGATGAGACGAGATAATGTATCGTGATATGGCCGTTGAACTTGATGAAATTGACATTCGACTGCTCGATGCCCTGCAGGCCGATGCGGACCGCACGAACGTCGAGCTCGCGCGCCTCGTCGGGCTGTCCCCGGCGGCGACACTGCACCGGGTCCGCTGGCTGAAGGAGTCCGGCGTCATCCGCATCATCAGCGCCCAGCTCGACCCGGCAGCCGCCGGGTTCCCCCTGCAGATGTATGTGACCGCGACCCTGAGCCGCCATGACCCGCACTCGAGCCGCATCTTCGACGACCAGATTCGCGCGCTGCCGCAGATCGTCGCGGCGGACAACGTCGCCGGCGAAACGGACTACCTGCTTACCGTCGTGGCCCGCGACGTCGCCGAACTCCAGCAGGTGCTGGCCAGCCTGGCCGCCCGGGGCGGCCAGCGGCTGGTGACCTACCTCCGGCTGGCCGAGATCAAGCCCCCCTCCCGGCTGCCCCTGGCCACCACGACGCCGGTCCCGGAACGCCCGCCCCGCAAGCGGCGCCGGGCAACCACCCGCTGACCAACACCGCCGACGGCGAGCCCGGCCCGCAGGGACGACCACGCCTGCGGCCGCGTATCCATGCCGAACCACGGCCGCACCACGCTGATGACCGCCTGCCCATGCCGAACCGCGGCCGGCCACGCCAGCGGCCGCGTATCTATGCCGGACCGGGCCGGTTATGAATGATCGACAGGTCCTCTTCACCGAGAGCTTCCTCTTCCTCGGTGTCGAGGACCGTGGGCTGGAAGAGCTGCTGGGCGATGAGCGTGGGCACGAAAGCCGAGAGAATGACGACGGTCACCAGCTCGGTGTACTGAGCCTGGTCGATGAGGTGGTGGGTCAGGCCGAACAGCGCGGCGATGGAGCCGAAAGTCAGCCCGGTGGCCATCAGCAGCGTGGTGTAGGTGCGCTCCCGGCGTGGCAGCCTGAAGGCGGCGGCGGTTGGCCAGACGCCGATCATCTTGGCGGCGAGCTTGACCAGCAGCAAGGCCGCGATCACCCCGGCGCCGGAGATCAGCGCTGGGGCGGAGATCAGGGTGCCGGCGCGCAGGAAGAAGAACGGTGTGAGCAAGGCGAAGGCGATGGAGCGCAGCCGGTCCATCAGCACCCGGTCGTGCAGGAACACCCCGGCCACCACCAGCCCGGCCACGTAGGCGGGCAGGACCGCTTCGCTGCCTGCCTGGGTGGCCAGCCCGCCGAGGGCGAACAGGATCACCAGCAGCAGCTTGATCTCCGGCTCGGAGACCCGGTGGCCGAGATGCTTGATCGCCAGCCGCAGCAGCCGCGGCAGCAGCGCCACGGTGCCGGCGCAGACCGCGGCGAAGACGAGCAGCAGCCAGCCGTAGGTCGCGAACAGCCCGCCGAGCGCCAGCACCGTGCCCAGATCGGTGATGAAGCAGGCCGCCAGGATGAGCTTGCCGAGGTCGTGGCGGTTCAGGCCGGTCTCGACCATCACCGCGTACACCACAGCGACCGAGGTTGTGCTGAGCGCGATTCCTCCGATCTCGGCGGCGTGCAGCTGCCAGCCCAGGACGAGCCGGCAGAACCCGAACGCGGCCAGGAACGGCAGCAGGAAGGAAACCACGCCGATGGACAGGCTCCCCTTCCAGTGCCCGCGCAGCGAAACGGGGTCGATCTCGGCCCCAGCCAGGAACGTCAGCACCAACGAACCGGCGCTGGCCAGGAACGTGATGATGTCCGTCTGGCTGAGGTGCTGCTGGATACCTGGGATGTTCCCGGCCAGCGCGCCGATCACGATCTCGACCAGCGCCGCGGGCACCGCGATCCGGATGCTGACCACCGAGGCGAGCAGGGCCATGCCCAGCCAGATAGCCGCCA
Organism: Streptosporangiaceae bacterium; assembly: GCA_036824445.1. Taxonomy (GTDB): domain Bacteria; phylum Actinomycetota; class Actinomycetes; order Streptosporangiales; family Streptosporangiaceae; genus UBA9676. Next base: position 5,899 of record DAITAE010000295.1, read on the forward strand.
CATAGTAAACGTTCACTGCCGCTCCTGCCAGATACGTCCTGGCAGGAGCCAGCGGCTGACGGCCGGCGGCTGCCAGGAGAGTGCTCCCGGTAGAAGCCATCAGCCACAGCGGCGGTTCGGGCGCTAACCCGCCGGAGCTTCATCCGGCCACCTCGCATCATAACTGGCGGCAGGCAAGAACTCCCGGCAGCGTGACCAGCGTCACGGCCCGGATCACGCATCGGCGACCCGGTGCACCCGTCGGGGGCGCCAGGCCCGTCCGGCGGACGTTCCCGCGGTGTTCGCCCGCGTGGGCCCGGCCCCATTTCGCCCGGCCGCGGA
>DAITAE010000296.1:0-2726 GCA_036824445.1 Streptosporangiaceae bacterium
CGCCGGCCACGCGATCCAGGACGCCGTCCTTCTCGTCATGCCCGAACCAGTTCCTCGCCACATGTGGCCCCGGCCGGTGCCCGGGGGAAGAGGGCCAATTCGATCTTCGGCATCGGGGATCGATCCAGCACGGCCAGCCGATAGCTAAACGGCCCGCCGGCTGTCTCCGCCGAACCGCAAAAGGTGCAGGATGCCACAATCCGTATCCGCCTAACGCGGCTGGCTGGCGCATATGCGTATCGCCTGTCCTGGGTGCAGATGCGGACGTTCGGTGCCGAGCGAGTCTGAGCCGGGGCCCGATGAGCCGGGGTGGTGGTCAGCCTCGGGCGTCGACCTGCCGCCAGAAGGTGTCGACCTGCTTGTTGAACAAGTCGGGGGCTTCCTGGAAGGGCTGGTGGGCCTCCTCTGCCAGGATCTCGAATCTGGCATGGGGGATGCTGTCGGCGACGATGCGGCCGTAGCGCGGGGGTGTGACCATATCCAGGCCGCCAGCCAGCACGAGCGTCGGCACGGTGATGTCCGCGAGCCGCCCGGTGGTGTCGTGGGCGAGAAAGGCGTCGATGCTGCGCTGAATCGCCTCGGTGGGTGGCTTGTGCGGGAAGGCCAGCGCCTCCTCGATGAGCTTTTCCACCGTGCCGTCCTCGTGCGCACGGGGCGTGTAGATCCACAGATAGAACGCCTCGAGGAAGGCCCGCTCGCTGGGCGCCACCTCCGCCAGCCAGCGCCAGAAGGTCAGCGCGGCGCGGAAGTACGCGTCCAGGCGGGCCCAGGTGCTGTCCAGTACCAGGCTGCGGACGAGGCCAGGGTGCCTGAGCGCGAGTTCTTGCGCGGCAACACTCCCGCCGGAATAGCCGGCCACGTGGGCCGCGGGGACCTCAAGGGCCCGCAGCAGCGCGGCGGCATCGTCGGCCAGGGTGGCCACCGAGAACGGCTCGGCGGGCAGCGGCGTGCGACCCATCCCGCGGTTGTCGAACGCGGTCAGCCGGTAGCGGTCCGCCAGCCCTTCCAGCTGGAATTGCCAGACCTCGGCGGGATCGCCGAGCCCGGCGATCAGCAGGACATCTGGCCCCGTTCCCCGGCGCTCGGCCCACATGTCGAGCCTTCCCGCCCGTACGTGATCACCCATCTGTCAGCCTCCCTCCGGCCCGCCGTGCCAGCCAGGCAAACCGGCAGTTGTGCAGTCGCTGTGCCGCCGCCGTGATGGCCATGTGGAGGCAATCAGGCAAACCGCCAGCGGGAGCGAGATAGCAGCCGATCAGACACTGAGCAAGGCCACCGCAGGGCACGCCGATGATCTTCGGGGCGGCAGCAGCACTGGATCTTCGTGCGGGACGTGCCAGCCGGGCGTGGTGTTTGCCGCTCACGGTTTCGGCGGCCTGTCCTGGCTGGCCAGGTGGTTGGGGGCGAGTGGCCGCTGGGGCCGTGGTTGCGCGGTGACCGACCTGGGCCGGGTCAGGCGGCGGTTGCGGGCGGGCCGCAGGCGGCTTCGAACAGGCTGACCCAGTCTTGTTCGCGGGCCAGCCTTCAGGCAGGTGCAAGGTGAGGTGGCCGCGGCCGTGGCGGGCGGTGCGGGCGGCGACGCACCGAGCTGGTTCATCTGCGTACGCTCACGTCAGCGACTAACAGGTCTACCAGGCACGCATAGTCGGCGTTACGCGTGTCTGCCAGCGCTTAGGGACTACCGCTGGAGCTCACGGTGCGTAACAGGCATCCTGCCCGGCCCCGCCGAGCTTTCCGAGCGGGCACGGGCCAGACGACCTCGCTTGTGAGCTTGACGGAGGCGTGGCCAGACTGCGGCAAGACGATCCTCGTGGCAGCTGGCACATCGGCAGCGACCTTGTTGGCCTTGCCCGGAGGCGTGAGGGCTCCGTAACTGCCGGCCCGGCCGATCCAGCGATCCAGCGCCCTGTCATCGAGCGCGTTGCCGGCCCTGACGCTCAGCCCAGCAACAGCAGCGCCCATGTCCGCGGCGCCGACCCGCGCGATCAGCCCTCGCCGGCGCACCCACGGTCAGGTGGGTGTGGGTCAACAACGTCAGCCCGCCGGAGATCTTCTTCTCGCTGACCGCGGACGGCCGGGGCCAGGCAGGCGAGTCCTTGGTCTCGGCGCGCACACCCTAAAGCTCGCTGAGCGCCCGCCGGTGAACCAGCAATCCGCGCTCCACCTCGGCGAGGGCCGCCCGCACCTTGTCATCTTGTTGCTCCGCGAGCGCTGCCGCCAGGTGTTGCCCGAGCCGGTCGAGGTGCTCGCCGACGATCCGGCGGACCTCCTCATCGCTCACGGCGCCATGCCAAGGGTGCGGCGGCGTTCGGCCGGCCGCGGTTGGCATGCTCGCCAGCGGCGACACGCCCAGCGCCTGGTCCTGGTCTGCGAGCAGCCCGGCCCAGGTTCTCAGATCGGCGAAGAGCTGGTCGAGCACCGCGTGCAGGGCGTGCGTCTCGGGAACCCTTCGGTGAGCCTGCTTCACGTCCAAAACCACGTCAATGACCTCGCTGAGCACCTGGTTGAGGGCGGCCGCCGGATCGTCGCGCCGGTGCGGGCTCACGCTGGCACCGATACGGGCCGGCGGCCTCCGCACGCGCAAGGCCGGGCTATTGGATTAGGCCATCGCACGAGCGGGACCTCCCTGCCTCTGACATCGAGCTCCTCCCGCCCGGCCAGCGTGAAGGACATCCGCTCAGTGAACAAACGAGGTAGTCATGCACAGAGCGTACCGAGGCCGGCCC
>DAITAE010000296.1:2826-6217 GCA_036824445.1 Streptosporangiaceae bacterium
TTGATCAGCCAGGCGCGCGCTGCTGTCCTTAAGCGCTTTGCGTGGCCTCGTCTTGCAGGGCGCGGACCATCGCCTGGGCGGCGGGGCTTGGGTCGTGGGTGGTGACCGTGCAGACCTGGCGGCGCAGCCCGTCTCCCTGGTCGCGGACGGGGATCCAGCGGACGCCGTGCGGCACGGCTGGGGCGGCGATGCCCGGGACCAGGGCGATGCCGAGTCCGGCGCTGACCAGTCCCAGGCGGGTGGGCCAGTCATGGACGGCGAACGACACCTCAGGCTCGGCGATGCCTGGCCAGGCGCCGAACTCGGGTGACTCCCCGTGGCTGGCCCCGACCACCCAGGCCTGCCCGGCCAGCTCCTGCGGATCGACCCAGTCGCGAACGGCGAAGGGATGCGATTGGGCCACGGCGACCCCTGCGCCCCGGCTTGTGCGCAGCTCGCGGACGTGCAGCCCGTCGAGGTCGTACGCCGGCAAACCCGCGCCCCTGGCGAGGACGGCGACCTCGAGCCGCCCTCGTCGCAGTGCCCGCAGCTGCGCGGGCGTCGAGGCTTCCATGAGCTGAACCCGCAGGCCCGGGTGGTCGGTGAGCAGCCGGGCGACGGCGCGTGGCAGCAGCGCTGCCGTTGCGGTGGGGAACCCTCCGACGGCCAGCCGGCCGGCCAGCCGGTCACGCAGTCCTGCCAGCTCCTGGCTCGCGGCCGCGACGCCGTCGAGGACCTTGCCGGCATGCCGCACCAGCACCTCCCCGGCCGCGGTCAGCCGCACACCGCGCGCGTGCCGCTCGAACAGCGGCGCGCCGGCGGCCTTCTCGGTGACCGCCACCTGCCGCGACACCGCCGACTGGGTGTACCCCAGCCGCTCGGCCGCCGCGCTGAACGAACCGGTGCGCGCCACCTCCAGCACCACACCCAGGCCAGCCAGGGTCAGCTCGGACATCCTCCGAGCCTACGCCGAGATATGCCCAAAATGCATGGCTGGCATCAGTAACTCTCGCTTGTGAGATACCTCCGAGCGGACCAGGCTGGTGAACAGCACCAACCACCGGCAACGAAGGAGAGTGACCGTCATGCCCTGCCGTTACACGCGCGATGAACTGGTGGAACGCCTCGTCCGGGCCGGCGAGCTCGAGATCTCCGGCGAGAATCAGGACGAGGCCGACACCTACTTCGACACCGAGAACCTCGCCTTCCACGGCCCTGGCGGGTTCGACGCGGACTACGCAGGACTGACCGGCTACTTCCGGTCCCTTCGAGCGGCCTTCGACGACCGCACCATCCGGCGGGGAATCATCATCGCCGAGGGCCAGTACATCGCGTGCCAGACATGGATCGAAGGAACGTTCGCACAGCCGTTCACGCAGTCGCCCGCCGGGCGCCTCGAACCCACCGGTGCCCGGGTCGTCATGGACCTCATGAACATCTTCCGCTTCGACGACGACGGACGAATCATCGAGGAGTGGGTCAGAACCGACAACCGCAGTCTTCTCCGCCAACTCGGCGCCGAGGGCGCCTGACCCGCGCCGGAAGGACGAGGTTGTACAGCCACACGCACGGTCAGAACGACCAGACCATGCCGCTGTGAGGTACACCGCGCGGCAGGCGTTGCGAGCCTCGAGCGCGCAGCAAATGCCCAGGCGATCATCCTCGCCGTCACCTGCCACCGCTTGACGCGCCTGCGCCCCTCCGGGCCGATCGCGGAGCGTGACCAGGAGTCCGATGGTAGACCGCGCGAAGAGCCGCCGTTATATTCGCCGCTACCGTCCGGACAGGGGTTCGCCCAGTCAGTGCCGGACTTGGACGTTCTGCGCCACTCCTGGTCCGCGGTGAGTTGTATCTAGTCCAAGTGGAGATGCCTGCCCGGATCTTCTGGGTGCCTGGGGCTGGCCTGCCGGGAAGCTGGGCGGATGCCCGCAGCTGGTGAGCGGCACGTGCGCCGAAGGCGCCGGCCTGCGCCGCTTGTTGCTGTGGCGTCAGATGGACCGGGTCTCGCTGGGCTGCTGCCTGGCGCGGTTGCCCATGAGCAGGGCCAGGACTTCGCCGATGGCGGGTTCCTGGCTGGCGGGCTCGGGCAGCGGGAGGTGCGCCTGGATCTGGTAGAGGCTGCGGCGGCCGTCCCTGTGCTTGACGACATACCCGGCTGTGGTCAGGTCGGTGACGATGCCGTAGACGCTGCGGTCGGTGATGCCCAGGCTGGCGGCGATGTCGCGCAGCCGGGCGCCCGGGTCGTGGGCGATGCACAGCAGGACCCGGGCGTGGTTGGTCAGGAAGCTCCACCTCTCCATCGCCAAAGACTAACACAGTTTCTAGAAATATGTTGCTAGTTTTCTGTTTCGAGTGTAGGTTGATGGCAGGCACCCAGGGATCAGCCGCCGGCGGCGGCCCGTTACCCCGGGTCGCGGGAAAGAGCAGGCCAGCGGACGGCCAGCCCGGCCCTGGCGTCCCCCGCCGACGCGCCCCGCACCGGCGGCACCGCCCGCGAACCGAAGCCGGCCGCGACCGCGGCGAGCTTCGGTGCTGGCATCACCACCCGCACGTGTCACCCGCGTGGCCTCAACCAGAGGCCTGCGGCACCCCAGGAAAGGGAGGCAGCACGATGAGCGCAGAAGACAAGGTCAAGAACACCGCCGAGACGGCCAAGGGCAAAGCCAAGGAAGGCTTCGGTACGGCCACCGGCAATGAGTCCCTCAAGGCCGAGGGCCGCGCCGATCAGGCCAAGGGCCACCTCAAGCAGGCCGCCGAGAAAATCAAGGACGTCTTCAGGAAGTAGCGGACGCGGCCCCCCCGGCCGCGGCCCCCAGCGCGGCCCGGGACAGACCGCCGACGCGCCCAGCGCCTGGCCAGCCAGGTACACACAGCTCCGTCCCGCAAGGGCCGGCGCGCATCCCAGAGGAACCCCATGTTTATCGGCATCGGAACCATCGTCCTGATCGTGATCATCGTGCTCATCGTCCTGATGCTGCGGCGGCGCTGAGCGCGCCACCCAGCAGCGGCCACCCCGAGGCGGGCGTGAGTGTCCCGCCACAAGCCAGACCAGGCCACAGCGCGGCCGGCCCGCCAAGAGCGCAGCCGGCCCCGGCAGGCAACCGCCCCAGCCACAACCCAGCCGACCGCCGCCATACCAACACCCCCAGCCCCCGGACTGACTCACCACCGCCGCGACCGGAGATTCCAGCGCGGGACCGCTGACACCGATCAGCCGAAGAACAGGAGACACACGATGCGAACACTCGGATACATCACGGCAGTAACCATTACGGCCGCCGCCGCGGCCCTCGGACTACTGGCGGTCATGTCATTGCCGGACATACGGCAGTACCTGAAGATCAGGAAGATGTGACCCCAGGGCTTACCCGGCCCCGGCCGACAGTGCACCAGCCCCATACAGAACCAGAAG
>DAITAE010000297.1:0-6202 GCA_036824445.1 Streptosporangiaceae bacterium
CGAACGCGCGGAGCAGCACGTCCAGGCCCTTGCGCGGCTCGTCCATGCGGCCCAGGAAGCCGAGTGCGCCGCCGGGGCCGGGCCAGCCCGGAAGCGGGCTCGCCTTCTCGTACCTGCGCACGGTGACACCGTTCGGGATGAGCACCGCGTCGCCCCCCATGTGCTCGACCAGCGTGGTGCGGGCCGCCTCGGACACGGCGATCCGGCCGCTGATCTTCTCCAGCGCGGTCTGCAGCACCGGGGAGGTCGCGTGGATCAGCCGGGACCGCGGCATCGCGGTGTGAAAGGTGGCCACGATCGGCCCGTCCGCGACCCAGCACGCCAGCAGCGAGAGGCTGGGCGCGGCCGGCTCGTGCACGTGCAGCACGTCGAAGTTGCCCTCCTTGACCCAGCGGCGGACGCGGGCCGCGGACAGGAACCCGAACGCAAGCCGGGCGACCGACCCGTTGTATGGCACCGGGACGGCCCGCCCGGCGGGCACCACGTAGTCCGGCAGCGGCGTGTCGTCGTCGGCCGGGGAGATCACCGAGACCTCGTGGCCCAGCCCGATCAGCGCCTCGGCGAGGTCCCTGATGTGCTGCTGCACCCCGCCCGGCACGTCCCAGGTGTACGGGCAGACGATGCCGATCCTCATGATGGGTCACCGCCGCCGCCCGCGCCGTTCCCGCTGACCGGGACCTTCATCTCCTCCCCCAGGCCGGCGGCCGCGGGCAGCCTGCCCGGGTCGAAGTCGGCCGAGAAAACCCGCTGGAGCATGTGCCAGTCCGCCGGGTGAGCCGCGACGCCCGCCTCGAAGACGTGGGCCAGCTGCTGCGTCATGACCGCGGTCTTGTCCCGCCGGCCTCCGTTGGCCGGCACCGGGATCTCGGGGTGGATGTGGACGGTCCAGCCCGAGCCCTCAAACCCCAGCGTGACCGGCAGCAGGGCGGCGCCGGTCTGGATGGCGAGCGCCGCCGCGCCGCCCATCATCCGGGCCTTCTGCCCGAAGAACTCGACCTCGATCCCGCCGCCGGTGACGTCCCGGTCGGCGAGCAGGCAGACCATCCCGCCGGCCCGCAGCCGCTGCGCCAGGACCCCGAACCTGCTGTTTCCGCCGGTCGCGGGCAGCACCTCGAAGCCGAGCGACTCCCGGAAGGCGAGGAACCGCAAGTACACCGACTCGGGCTTGAGCCGCTCGGCGACCGTGGTGAACTTCCCCGCCCCGCGCGCGATGATCCAGACGCCGGCCACCTCCCAGTTGCCCATGTGCGGCAGCGCGAAGACGACGCCGCGGCCCGCGTCAATGTCGGCGAAGGCGGTCTTTTCCGCGCCCCCGACGGAGGTCGTGCGGGCCAGGACCTGCTCCCGGGTGATCACCGGCAGCCGGAACACCTCCATCCAGTAGCGGGCGTAGGAGCGCACCGCGGCCCGGGACAGGGCCCGCAGTTCCTTGCCGGACGCCTGCGGGCCGATGACCCGGCGCAGGTTGGCCTCCAGGCGCTGCACGCCCCGGCCCTGCCGGCGCCAGGCGATGTCGCCGACGAACCGGAACGCCCAGCGGGCCCACGATTCGGGCACGCGGCAAACCAGCGCCCAGCCCAGGGCGTACCCGCGGTCGACAAGCCAGTCCCTCGCCGCGGCCAGCGTGCCCGTCATCTTCTACCTCCAGCCGGCGGCCGGGGTGTCCCGGGCCGCGATCCTCCCCCGTTGCGGCCGCCTGGCGGCACTCCTCCGCCCAGCCCCGGCGCTCTATCCCCCGGTATGCCCTGCTCCCGTGCATTTTGCTCCGGCATACCCGGCTTCCGGCCACCTTGCTCGGGTCCGCCCTGTTCCGGTCCGCCCTGCTCCGGTACACCCTGTTCCGGTCCGCCCTGCTCCGGTACACCCTCCGCGGGATCCGGTGCCTGCCGCGCGGCGGCGTGCACGGCGACCACCCGCTGGCCGAACGTCACCGCACTCAAGGCCGCGAGCGCCCAGAGCCCGATGGCGAGCACGTACGGCACCCCGAGCCCGGCCAAGCCGGCGGAGACGAGGGCGATCAGCAGCCGCTCGGTACGCTCGGCGATGCCGACGTCGCAGCGCAGCCCCAGGCCCTCGGCCCTGGCCTTCGCGTACGACACCAGGCCGCCGACCACCAGGCAGAACAGGGCCACTGCGGCGAGCACGCCCTGGCCGGTGCGGGCCAGCCAGATCGCCAGGCCCGCGAACACCGCCGCGTCTCCGATCCGGTCCAGCGTGGAATCGAGGAACGCGCCCCAGGTGCCACTGGTCCCCTTGATCCGGGCGAGCACCCCGTCGAGCATGTCCGCGAGGACGAATCCGGTGCACACCATGGTGCCGGCGAACAGGTGGCCGGTCGGGAACAGCCACAGCGCCCCGGCCACCACTCCAGCCGTGCCCGTGAGGGTGATCGCGTTGGGGGTGACCGGAGTGCGCGCGAGGGCCTCCCCGACCGGCGTCAGCAGGCGGGCCAGAAAGGGTCGCAGCACATTCAGCATGGCGGTCCGAATCCTAGTGGTCTGTGAGAGAAACGCGCGGGCCGCGGTTGGGCCCCGGAGATTTCCGGCGACCGGCTGCGGCCGGCGGCGGCACCGGCCGGGCGATTCCGGCTGAGGGGTTGTGGTGCGGTGGCCGTGAGGTAAAGGCTGGTCGTGACGCAGACGAATGAAGCCGGGCAGGAGGCAGACGATGGCAGACAAGAAAGGATCGACCGCCGCGGGCGGTGCACCCGCGGCCGGCCAGCACAGCAGCGTGCGCAACGTGGTGCTGGTCGGCCATTCCGGGGCGGGCAAGACCACGCTGGTGGAGGCGCTGCTGGTCGCGACCGGCACCATCCAGCGGGCAGGCCGGGTGGAGGACGGCACCACGGCCAGCGACTTCGACGAGGTGGAGATCAGGCAGCAGCGGTCGGTCAACCTGACGCTCGCGCCGCTGACCCACGCCGGGGTCAAGGTCAACCTGCTCGACACGCCCGGGTACGCGGACTTCACCGGGGACCTGCGGGCGGGCCTGCGGGCCGCGGATGCGGCGCTGTTCGCCGTCGCGGCGACCGAGGGCGTCGACGGGCTCACCCGGATGCTCTGGGAGGAGTGCGCCGCGGTCGGCATGCCCCGCGCCGTCGTCATCACCAAGATCGACCATCAGCGGGCCGACTTCGACCAGGCCCTGTCCGCCTGTCGCGCGGCGTTCGGCGACAGCGTCGCCCCGCTGTACCTGCCGGTGAACGACGCCAAGGGTGAGGTGAACGGGCTGATCGGGCTGCTGTCCGGGCGCCTGTTCGACTACTCGAGCGGCACCCGCACCGAGGCCGACCCCGATCCCGCGGACGCCGACCGGGTGGCGGAACTGCGCGGCTCGCTGATCGAGGGAATCATCCAGGAAAGCGAGGATGAGTCCCTGATGGACGCCTACCTCTCCGGCGAGGAGCTCGACGTCAAGGGCCTGATCGAGGACCTGGAGACGGCGGTGGCGCGGGGCAGCTTCTACCCGGTGCTGGCCTCCTCCAGCCCGCACGGCATCGGCATGGCCGAGCTGCTCGAGGTGATGACGCAGGCGTTCCCCGTGCCCGGCGAGCGCCCCCTGCCGGCGGTCACGACACTGGACGGCAAGGCCGTGACCGGCATCGGCTCCGACCCGGACGGGCCGCTGCTCGCCCAGGTCGTCAAGACCACCGCGGACCCCTACGTGGGCCGGATCAGCCTGGTCCGTGTGTTCTCCGGCACGCTGCGGCCGGACGTGGTGATCCACGTCTCGGGGCACGGGCTGGCCGACCGGGGGCACGCCGATCACGACGCCGACGAGCGGGTGGGCGCGCTCACCTCACCGCTCGGCAAGCAGCAGCGGCCTGTTCCTGCCTGCCCGGCCGGTGACGTCTGTGCCGTCGCCAAGCTGACCAGCGCGGAGACCGGGGACACCCTGTCCAGCAAGGAGAGTCCGCTGCTGATGGAGTCCTGGGCGATGCCGGAGCCGCTGCTGCCGGTCGCGATCACGGCCAAGTCCAAGGCGGACGAGGACAAGCTGTCGCAGGCGCTGGCACGGCTGGTCGCCGAGGACCCGACGCTGCGGATGGAGATGAACCCCGAGACCCGCCAGCTGGTGCTGTGGTGCATGGGTGAGGCGCACGCCGACCTGCTGCTGGACCGGCTGAGCTCGCGGTACGGCGTGGCGGTGGAGAAGACCGGGCTGCGGGTGGCGCTGCGGGAGACGGTCGCTGGCAAGGCCCAGGGGCTGGGCCGCAACGTGAAGCAGACCGGCGGCCACGGCGAGTACGGGATCGCCCACATCGAGGTGGAGCCCCTGCCGTCCGGCAGCGGCTTCGAGTTCGTTGACAAGATCGTCGGCGGCGTGGTGCCACGGCAGTTCATCCCCTCGGTGGAAAAGGGCGTGCGCGCGCAGCTGGAGCAGGGAGTCGCGGCGGGTTACCCGATGGTGGACGTCCGGGTCACCCTGTACGACGGCAAGGCCCACTCGGTCGACTCCTCCGACATGGCCTTCCAGAAGGCGGGCAGGGCCGCACTCAAGGACGCCGCCGAGAAGGCCAGGGTGCTGCTGCTGGAGCCGGTGGACGAGCTGTCCGTGCTCGTCGACGACGACTACGTGGGCGCGGTCATGTCCGACCTGTCGTCGCGGCGGGGGCGGGTGCTCGGCACCGAGCCCGTGCCCGGCGGGCGGACCCTGGTCAAGGCCGAGGTGCCCGAACTTGAGATCACCCGGTACGCGATCGACCTGCGGTCCATGTCACATGGAACGGGCTCGTTCACCCGGTCCTACCTGCGTTACGAGCCGCTGCCCACCAACCAGGCCGAGAAGGTCGTGAGCGCCGCGAAGGAAAGATGAGCGCCCGGCGCAATGAGGTGACCGCCCCGGGTAGCCGACGCGGCTTAGGGCTGCTCCGGCCAGGCATCCGCGATCATTTCGCGGGTCTCGCCAAGCAGCTGGGGCAGCACCTTGGTGGCGCTGACCACCGGCAGGAAGTTGGTGTCCCCGCCCCACCGGGGCACCACGTGCTGGTGCAGGTGCGCGGTGATGCCTGCCCCGGCGACGTTGCCCATGTTCATGCCGATGTTGAAACCCTGCGCGCCGGACGCGGCGCGCAGGGCCGCCATCGCGAGCTTGGTGTGCTCGGCCAGCTCCGCGGTCTCGGGCCCGTCGAGCTCGGTGAAGTCGGCGACGTGCCGGTAGGGGCAGACCATGAGATGCCCGGCGTTGTAGGGGTACAGGTTCAGCACGGTGTACACCAGCGCGCCGCGGGCGACGATCAGCCCCTCGGCATCGCTCAGCCGGGGGGCCCGGCAGAACGGGCAGCCTTCCGGCTCGGGCCCGCTGACCCGGTTCTCACCCTTGATGTAGGCCATCCGGTGCGGCATCCAGAGCCGCCGGAACCCATCAGGCACACCAGCCCCGTCCTGCGGCACGGGCGTCTCTGGCAGCGGGTAGGACATGGATGCAGCATAGGTCCCCGGCCGACCCGGGCGGCGGGCGGCGGCGCCCCCGCTCAGACCTGGACGTGGTCGGCCACCGCGGCGACGATCTCCGCCACCGCCTCGTCCACCGGCACGCCGTTCTTCTGCTCGCCGTTGCGGTAGCGGAACGACACTGCCCCCGCGGCCACGTCGTCGTCCCCGGCCAGCAGCATGTACGGCACCTTCTGCCGCTGCGCGTTGCGGATCTTCTTCTGCATCCGGTCGGCACCGTCGTCGACCTCCACCCGGATGCCGTGCTCCCGCAGCTTGGCGGCGACCTTCTGCAGGTAGGCCACATGCGCGTCGGCGATGGGGATGCCGGTCACCTGTACAGGCGCCAGCCATGGCGGGAAGGCGCCCGCGTAGTGCTCGACCAGGATCCCGAAGAAACGATCGATGGACCCGAAGAGCGCTCGGTGGATCATGTACGGCCGCCGCCGCGACCCGTCGGGCGCGGTGTACTCGATACCGAACCGGCCCGGCTCCTGGAAGTCGACCTGGAGCGTGGACAGCTGCCAGCGGCGCCCGATCGCGTCCCGCACGTGCACGTCGATCTTGGGTGCGTAGAACGCCCCCTCGCCCTCGGCGATCACATACGGCAGGTTGGAGACGTCCAGGGCGTGCTTGAGCGCCGCCTCGGCCTGCTCCCACTCCGCCGGCTCGCCCACGAACTTCTCCGGCCGGGTGGACAGCTCGGCCTCGAATTCGGTCAGCCCGAAGTCACGCAGCAGGCCGACCACGAAATCGAGCAGCGACGCCAG
>DAITAE010000298.1:0-6174 GCA_036824445.1 Streptosporangiaceae bacterium
CGCCACCGGGGTCGAACTGGCCGGCGAGCTGGCCGAGATGCTGCCCGAGGTGGCCAGCGGCCACGGCCTGGCGCCCGACCGTCCCGCCGTGCAGCTTGTCGAGGCGGGCCCCACCATCCTGGCCGGCTCCTCACCGCAGCTGATCGACAAGGCCACCAGGATCCTTTCTGACCTTGGGGTCCAGGTGCGCACCAACGCGGCGATCGCCGCCGCGACCGAGCACGGCTTCCGGCTCAAGGACGGCCAGCTGGTGGACGGTGGCGTGTTCGTCTGGGCGGGTGGGGTGAAGGCGCCCGAGCTTGTGGCCGATTCGGGGCTGCCGACCGGTCACAATGGCCGCGTCAAGGTCGACCAGTACCTGCGCGTGCTGGACCATCCGGAGATCTACGTCGCCGGCGACCTTGCCTCGGTGGTGGATCCGCGCACCGGGCATGTGCTGCCGGCGCTGGCACAGGTGGCGCTGGAAGAGGGCGAGACGGTGGCCCGCAACCTGGACGCCGAGCTCAGGGGCAGGCAGCCGGAGGCGTTCACCTTTCACGACAAGGGGTTCGTCGTCTCAGTTGGGACCAGCCGCGGGGTCGCTGACATCGCCGGTATCACCACCGGCGGGCGGCTGGCCCATCTGCTCAAAGACGCCATCGAGTGGGAGTACCGCCAGTCCGTCAGGCATCTGCGCGGCTGGGACCCAGTAGCCCAGTGACCGCGCAGTGAGGCTCCTCGGTACGCGGGTATCCACGGGTTATCTCAGGTCAGGCCCGTTGCCGCGCAGGTAGTCGTGAATGAGGCGGATCGCGACTGAGCCTTCGCCAACCGCCGACGCCACCCGTTTTACCGAGCCGCGGCGGACGTCGCCCACCGCGAATACCCCAGGCAGACTGGACTCCAGGAGCATGGGAGGACGCTGGAGCGGCCAGTCCGTCTGACGGTGCCCGTCGGCCAGGAGATCGGCCCCGGTGACGACGAACCCCCACCGGTCGCGCTTGATGTTGTCCGGCAGCCACTGGGTGCGGGGCTCCGCTCCGATCAGCACGAAGACCGCTATGGCCGGGACGGTCTCGGTCACCCCGGATACCTGGTCCTGGATGGTCAAGCTCTCCAGGTGGCCCGTGCCGCTGCCGCCTGTCACGACCGCGTTGTGGCGCACGGCGATGTTGGGCGTGCTCTCGATCTCCGTGATCAGGTACTCGGACATGTCCTCGGCCAGCGACTGGCCCCGGACCAGCATCGTCACCTTGGCGGCATACCTGGCGAGGTGGACCGCGGCCTGCCCGGCGGAGTTCGCGCCGCCCACCACGAACACTTCCCGGCCCTTCATCGCCTCGGCCTCGGACGTGGCGGCGCCGTAGAACACACCGGCGCCGATCAGCTTGTCGAGTGAGGGGATGCCGAGCCGCCGGTAGGACACGCCGGTGGCGATGACAACGGACCGGGCGCGAACCGCGCTCCCACCAGCCACCGAGACCACGCGCTCCGGCCCCCGGGCGCGCAGGCCGGTCGCCGGGTTCCCATACACGTAATCGGCTCCGAAATTCCAGGCCTGTGTGTAGGCGCGCACGGCGAGATCCCCGCCGCTCACCCCCGTCGGGAAGCCGAGGTAGTTGCGGATGTGCGAACTCGTGCCGGCCTGGCCACCGATGGCTTCGGGCTCCAGCACCACCGTGGACAGGCCCTCCGATGACCCGTAGACCGCGGCTGCCAGGCCGGCCGGCCCGGCACCGATCACCGCCACGTCGTACAGGCCGGTGCCCGGGCTGGTCTGCACACCGATGGCCTCGGCGATTTGAGTGTTCGACGGATTCTCCAGCACCCGCCCGTCGAACATGATGATCACTGGCAGTGCCGCCGCGGCGGCGCCGGCCTGTTCCAGCAGCGCCTTTCCCAGCCCGGCGTCCGCCGGGTAGAAGCCGAACGGGATCACGTTGCGGCTCAGCAGGTCCCGGATCTCATGCGAGCGGGCAGACCACTCCTCGCCCACCACCCGCATGACTTCGGACCTGGGAATATGCGATCTGGCCCACTTCTCAAGCAGTTCGGTGACAGTCAGGTGGAACACCTCGTCCGGCACCGCCGCAGGCCCCGCGGTGTAAGCGTCGATGTGGCCGAGCGCGATGGCCTGCAGGATTGGCTCCTGAGGCGGCCCGTATGCCCAGCCGGTCAGGAGGAGACGTTTGGCCGTCCTGTGGAACTCACGGACCTGTGCCAGCAACTCTGTCCCGGTCGTCTGCGACATCGATGGGCCGGTCAGCACGATGCTGACCAGGCGCCGGTCGTGGCGAAGCTGGGCGAGCAGGCCGAGCGGGTCATCGGCGGAGTCCACGCAGATGACCTGGTAGTCGGACCCGTACCGCTTGCGAAGCTCTCCCGTGACGAGGCTCCGCGTCCGCGGATCGTCGTCGATGACTAGCAGGACTGGAGCGTCTGGCATCGGCGGCACCTGTGAGCTCGGCTGGCCCGCCAACTCTAGGTCAGGACCGCTGGGCACGCTTGACCCGGTCCTGGCGCAACGACCGCATCGGCTCGGGGAGCTCCATGGTGGCGAAGGCCGCCGGCCAGTTGTCCGGGCCGTACGCGGTGCCGAGATCGCAATGGTGCAGTTCGACCTCGACCAGCCGCCGGGTCAGTAGCTGGGCGGCTGGGAACGGTGCCGAGTCCAGGATCCGTACCGGGAACTGCCAGGCATCATCGGGCAGCTGCTTGCTGATGGAGCGAAAGGCCATCGCCGAGGCGCCCAGGTCAGCCATGAGGTCCTTGGCTGGCAAGCCCGCGCCGTGCTCGATGTCGGCTTCCCGAGCTTGCACGCTGGGGTAGGCGGAACGCTCCTGACCGGACCGCGCTCCGACCAGCAGGTTGCGCATTGCGTCGGCGCTGCGGGCCAGGTGCGCCAAGACGTGCGCGCGCGTCCAGCCGGGCAGCAGCGACGGCCGCCGGAGGTCCGGCTCGGCGATGACCCGTGCCGTGCCGAGCAGGCGCTGCGTTGCGTGGTCAATCTGGTCGCTCAACTGACGTTGCGCAGCGTCCATCTGCTCACCCCAAAGAGCCGCGCTCCGCGCATGCAGGAAGCCCGCGTCATCGGGAGATCAGGCAGCGCAGCCCCGCCCTGGAAGGGCATTGCCGACGGTAGCAACGCTGGCCAAGCTGTCCGTTATGCGAAAATCACTCGCAGGCACGTGGCCGACGACCGGGGCGGGCTTGCGGTCGCTGGTCACTCGTCCGAGCCGATATCGGTGTCGTCGTCCGAGCGGATATCGGTGTCGTCGTCTTCTACCACGTGGACCGCTGCCTCCTCGGCACTCGCCGCGGCGCCATCGATCCCCACGTCCTGCGCGACCAGATCGGCCTCGGCGGCCGGATGGGCCCCCTCGTCCTCGGCCACCAGCCGGCCCGCGCGAGGGTCCGGGCCGTCATCGAGCAAGAGCCCGTCAACGTCCTCATCCCCTGCATCCTGGTCCCCGGCGATATCTTCGAGCCGCTCGTCATCGACCTCAGCGGTGATGTCTGGCTCCTCTTCGGCGAGCAACTGGTCGAGGGATTCCCCTTCCTCCTGCTCCGCGGCCGTCGAGCCGAACTTCATCCCGGCCGACCAATGTTGCGGGGCGATCACCCCGCTGTCGAGGGGGTCGTCCCCCGGATCTCCCTCCAGCGTGTCGGACGCGTCCTGGACCTCGTAGTCCTCCAGATCAGCGGACTCGTAGCGCGGCTCGTCGGGCATTCCTCAGCTCCTCTCCATTGCTCACGGGCAAGGCGAATCAGAGCCCATGAGCCCAAGCTACCCGCCCGGCCGGTCGGCCCAGGCAGGGCACCTCATCAGATAGCGGGTCTCATGGTCTCCTCGCAGGCCGGATCTCATATCGTCCTCGCAGGCCGGGTCTCGTAGTGTCCTCGCAGGCCGGTGTCCGGCACGGGCCGTGGGCTACCGCCGCTCGATGATGCCGCGGATGAAGGCGGCCTGGCCAGCGTGCTGAAGGTCATCGGAAATGACGCTTACCAGCCGCACGTCGAGCGTGACCGGCGGATCCCACCCCTCGTCCACGATGCGGGGAAGATCGGCATCGGTCAGGCCCTCAACGAATCGGATCGTCTGCTCGTGGACCGCGTCGTAGTAGCCGGTCAGCAGTTCTGCCGAATCCACGCGGACTGCGGCAACCTCGGCCGAGCTGTGGCCGTAGCCATGAGCCCGCCTGCCGAACGGCAGCCCGAACCGCTCCACCCAGCCGCCGGACGTCCAGACCTGCTCTGTCAGCGCAACGTCCGCGACGTGGTCATCCTGGATCCGGGTCAGGTGCCAGACCAGCCACGCGATCGAGTTCGCATCGCTGTCGATCCTGAACGCCAGCTGCTCCGGCGTCAGCCCGCGAACGGCGTCGTGGACGGTCTCCTGGATCCTGCCGAACGCGTCGGCGAGAAGCTCAGCGCTGGTCATCGTGTGGCCCTCTCGTCCCGTGTCTGCTGGCCTGTGGCGTCCGCTGGTCTGTGCCGTCCGTGGCCTCACCTCACGGCTATCACGTCCGCCTGCCTGCCGCACCGGTGAGGGCGGTGGCGATGCTGCTTGCCGGGACGGCCGGCGCGGCAGGTGCCGTAGACTATCGGGGCATCCGGCGCTCGTAGCTCAACGGATAGAGCATCTGACTACGGATCAGAAGGCTGGGGGTTCGAGTCCCTCCGAGCGCGCCGCGTATTCGCAGGCCAGGGCTCTGCTCTATCCAATTGTGCAGCCCTTGATGATCAGGCAGGGCCGGTTTTGTCACACTCTTGTCACATGGCGCTATAAATCTTGCTGAGCGCGTCCCGCGCAATCGCGAGATCCTCAGGCCGTGCATGGGTGTAGGTCGCCACGTTGACGGCAACGGTGTGACCGCACCAGGCGGCCCGGATGTGATCCGGGATGCCCGCCGCAGCCATCAGCGAGTTGGTTGTGTGGCGGCCGTCGTGCAGCCGGATACGCGGGCACCTGGCGAGGGCGGCCAGGCGATGGAACTCGTCAGTGAACCGCTCCGGGTGCACCGGGCGGCCCAGCTCGTCGGTCACGACGTACCCGGACGCCTCATAGGCGGGGCCTGCTTCGAGGCGCTCGGCTGCCTGCCGCTTGCGCAGCGCCCGGAGCGCGGTGGCGAGCACGGCATCGAGCGGCAGCACGCGGTATCCGCGCTCGCTCTTCGGTGATTTCTCGATCACCTTGCCACCGACCAAGACGCGGCTGCGGCCGATCGAGATGGTGCCTGCATCGAGGTTGACATCATCCCAGCGCAGGGCGACTACCTCGCCGCGGCGAGCGCCGAGCATCGACAGCCGCCACGCCGCGGCCAGCCGACCCTCGTCCGCCACCTTGAGAAAGCGCCGGGCCTCGTCCTCGCCCCACGTGCTGCGGGCGCTCTCGGCCCGCTTGACCCGCTTGACGAACCGCACCGGGTTGCGCGCGACCTTCCCGTCACGCTCGGCAAGGTCGAACGCAGCCTGTAGCTGGCCGAGCGCCAGGTTGACCGAGCGTGGCGACAGCGCCGTGCCTGCCTTCCCGCCCCGCCTACGGCCGGCGTGCAGCAGGTGGCGCTTGTAATCCTCCACGTCCTCGCGCACGACCGACCGCGCCTTGCGGTGGGCGAACCACTCACGGGCTGGCTGCAGCGCGTTGGCGTAGGACAGCCGTGTGTTCGCCTCCCACTGATCGGCGCCGTTACGCAGGTAGCCGTCGATGACCTCGGGCACCAGGCCGTCCCACAGCTTCACGTAGGTGCCGCGGCCGACCGCATGGCCGAGCCTGTGCAGTTCAGCCTCCAACTCGTGCTTCGTCTTACGGGTGATGGTGCGCTGCGCCCGCTTGCCGGTCAGCGGGTCCTTGCCAACGCTGACGCCGCGGGCGCGCCAGACCACCCGCCCGTCTTTAAGCGTCTCTTTCCTGATCTTGACCATTGTCCTCCTGCCGGCCGTTCACTCATCTGGTGGTTCTGGGGGTCGGTAGCCGGGCGGCAGGTCCACGGCGCCCTCGCTACCCGGCTGCGGCGGCACATGCTCGCCGGGTGACTCGTCCCGGTGAAGCTCGTCGGCGAGCGCCCTGATCCCGTCGCGTACCTGCGGGTCCGGCTCGTCCGCCAATGCCAGGTCGACCGGGGTTGGCCAGTCATCCCGGTTTGCTCTGTGGTTTGTCAGTGGCCAGGCGCCGTCATGCGGCCAGCAACTGGG
>DAITAE010000299.1:0-6169 GCA_036824445.1 Streptosporangiaceae bacterium
ACCTGATCTGGCCCTGCCTGGCCGAGCCGGCCACCAGGATCTTTCCGTCCGGCTGGACCAGCACCGCGCCGGCGAACTCCTGGGCACCTTGCATCGGCGGGGCGAAGAACTCCATGCTGGCCTGGCCGCCGGTGCCGAAGCTGGTGTCCAGGCTGCCGTTGGCGTTGAACCTGGCTACCGCGAACGAGAAGGTCCCGCCGGCCGGGAAGCTGGGGTTGCCCTGGCTGCCCACCCAGATGATCTTTCCGTCAGGCTGGAGGGCGACGCCCGTGCCGCTCTCGCCGCCGGCGAAGCCGGTGGAGGCCAGCCCGCCGGTGCCGAACGTGGTGTCCAGCTTGCCGGTGGGCAGGTAGCGCGCTACGCCGAAGCCGCCGCTGACCACGATGTCGCCGTTGGGCTGCAGGACCGCGTCACTGGGCACGCCCGCGCCGACGCCGAGGTCAGTCAGCACCTTCCCGCCGTTGCCGAAGGTCGGGTCCAGGCTGCCCGGCGTGCTGGCCGCCGCAGCCTGCGCGTTGACCAGGATCGCCCCGGTGCTGCGCCCGACGGCCGCCGGTGCGGTGCGCCCAGTAGCTGCCGCGGTGCCGGCGGAGGGGGCGCTACTGGCAGGCGAGCCGCCCGCCGAAACGGCGGTGACACCGCCGGCAGCGGCCATGGCGGCAAGGCCGATGCCGGCGATGATAGTTCGTGGGCGTCGCATATGTTACCTCCTGGTAACATTGATTATCTCCGTCTACTAACACGGCTAGTAGAAGCGTGGTGTTCACGCGTGCAGGCGGGGTTGTTCCGGCGGTGGGTCCGGCAACCGGGCGGCCTGCCGCCCGGTGAGGGCGGCCGTGGGCGCCAGGCGGCTTCAACCTTCAGACCTGAGCGGCCGCCGCCCGGGGCAGTTCTGGCCGGGTGCGCCGGGGAGCGGCGGATGCGGGAAGGCATCCGCCGATTCCGCGGGTGTGGGCCTTCCTAGCGTGCGCCCGCTGGCGCCGACCCGAGGTGGCCGAACACGAACTCGGCGACCTGGCGGCCGAGTTGCTGGCCGGCCACCAGGTCGATCATGGTGTGCTGCCCGGCGAAAATCCGGCTGAGCGTTGCCTCGTCGGCTGCCGCCTGGAAGCTGCCGAAGGACCGGGTCACGCCGGGATCACCGTCCGAGCTGACGATCAGCTGCTGGCGGTCACCGAAGAAGGCGGACAGAACGGTCGCTGCCGTCTGGCTGATCGTCGCGTGGGCGCCGGGGTAGGACGGGTCGGCCGCGGTGACCGCGAGCGGGTTCCAGGTGGGGTTGCCGGTGATGGCCGGGTTGCCGATCGTGTTGCCCAGCTGGATCGCGGTGACCGGGCGCCACACCAGGTAGTGGTACTTCGCGTCGTACAGGCCGATGGTGGCGTCGGCCAGGGCGAGGTCCAAGTTCTCGAACACGGTCACGGTCCGCTGCAAGCTGGCGTGCTGGCTCACGGCGAGCTTCTGGGTGACCTCATTCCAAACGTTCCAGATTGGCGCCGCGCCCCAGAATCTTGCTTGCGTGGTCTGGTCAGCGGTGCGGGTGGTGCTGGTGTCCTGGCCGAGGCTCTTGACCTGGTTGAGCGCGCGGGCGTAGGCGACGCTGGTGATCGGCGGTGGCGGGGCCGGGCGGAACTGCCGCCCGCTGCTGAGCACGAACGGCGTGACCGAGCCCCAGTTGGTGAACACCGGCGGGGCGAAGGCTGGCGGAGTCGGCCGGTAGTCGCCCGGCTTGTTCCCGGCGACAAACGGCGGCGGTGTCGCCGCTGACCCGTCGGACGACCGGAGGGCGACAAGCCGCCTGGCGACGGTGGCTCCGACCTTGATGCCCTGCTGCTTGCCCTGGCCATTGGGGATGGCCGCGAGCTCGCTGGCGAGCATCTGGTCGAGCCCGCTCTGCTGCGACGGGTAAAGGGCGGTCAGCGTGTCGTGTGCGGCCTGGTCGGCGGCGGCGTCCGGCCGGGCGCCGCCCGGCGCCGGCACCGAGAACAGGTACGGCTGGGCCGCGTGCGTGATCGAGGTCACCGCGTCGTACTCGGCCGCTTGCAGGATCGCGAAGCTGCGGGTGGGATGCACGGTCGCGGGCTGGCCCCCCGGAGTGCCCAAGATGGTGATCAGCTCGCGGTTCCAGTCGACGGCCGACTGTCCCGAGCCGGGCCTGAAGGCAACCGATGACTGGGCAGCAGGGCCGCCCTGGCTCGCCGCGGCCGCCGCCGGAGCGGCCACTCCGGCGGCAACGGCTGCCATCGCCCCCAGGACAAGGGCACTTCTTATCGTGCGCATGCTCGAGGTTCCTCTCGGTTGGGGTCGGCTGGCCGGATCGGCCAGCGCGAGGCCCCGGGCAGAGGCGCCGCAGGGCTTACCTACTAACACGGGTAGTACCCAGCGGGTGTTCAGGGAACGCCGGCATCAGCCCCAGCGGTGCGCGTTGTGATCCGTGAGCATGGCGGGCGGGCCCGGCAAGACGCAGAACGGCAAGCCCGCCGGGTGGTGCATCACCCACCAGTGATGCACGCGCTCGACTCGCTGCGCGCTGAGCCGTTCGAGCCGGGTCACTCGGCCTCAACGTCGTCGGTGTGAAGGTCTAGGTGCATCCAGGCTGGCCCGTCCCCGAGCCGCTGGACGAGCAGCTCGAACTCCTGGCCGTGCAGTTCGGTCCCGGTGGTACTCGGGATACCTGGCCGACTGGCACAGCGGCAGGCCGCTCGCCTCCCGCCAGAACGCCAGCCCCCCCCGTCGTGATCCGCAGGCGGTACATCGATGACGATCTTGAAATCTGGCTGTAGTGAGTCACGAACGAGGACCGCGCCTACGCTTTCGTCTGGACCAAGACCATCACTTGCGCCTCTTCCAGGCTCGCCGTGCCGACATCGAATGCTTCGCCCCGACCTGGAGGCCCGCGGCCGCGCCCGGGCCACCATCACCCGCCGTCTGTGCACCGTGGCCGGGTTCTACCGGTAAGCCGTCGAGGAAGACCTGCTCCAGCACTCGCCAGCCGCTCATGTCCGCCGTCCTCGCCTGGACTATGACTCGCACGCCACCGGGCTGGACCGCAACGAGCTGTGGCGGCTGACTCACCCCCGGGTGCTGGGTGCCCTGCTGGACCTGACCGCCCGGGTGCTAACGGTGCTGCCGGGCATCCAGCGCGAGGACCTGCCGCGCATGGCCGACTTCGCTCGCATCATGCTGGCCCTCGACGAGGTGTCGGAGACCAAAACCTTCCAGCACTACACCGAGCAGGCGCTGGTGACCTCCGAGCGGATTGCCGAGAGCGACGTCGCGTGCATCGAGATCATCAAGCAGATCACAGCGGAGTGGAAGGGCTCGGCGAAGGACCTGCTGGACAAGCTCACCCCGAAAGACACCCGGCCGCCGAAGGGATGGCCGGGTACGCCGCAGGGCATGGGCGGCAAGCTAACCAAGGCGGCACCTACGCTCCGTAGTCTCGGGTGGGAGGTTGACTCAAACGGGAAAACAAGCAGCGGGTCTGGACACTAGTGCCTCCGATAACGGAAGCCGAAGAAGAGTCCGCAAAGCCGTCACCAATGTCACATCGTCACCGCACTGGGGCCGACCAGGGAGAAGACGGTGACGACATGGCTGCCGAAAACGCCGGCGACCATGTCATTCACATGTCACCGGGCGCAGGTAACGACCCGGCCGGTGACGACCCGAATGTCACCCCGGTGACATGTGACGACCACGAATCCGCAGGTCATGACGTGCGTGACATAGGTGACGACCTTGCGATCCCCGATTTCCTGTCCGCAGTGAGCCCGGGTATGCCCGACACGGAGTGGTCAGCTACGGACAGTGGCGGCGACCGGCCGCACCGCCTAACGCCCGAGGAGATGCGGCGCATGGCCGCTGGCCCCAGCGATAGCACCGGGGAGACCTGACCGTGGCCTCCAGTTCCCGGTTGATGCTCCTGGTGCCGCCGGATTGCTGGATGAACCGGTTGCACTTGACCGGCGTCTGGTCGGCCACGGTCCTCTCGGTCATGGCCCGCTCTGTGGCGTATCGGTGTCGGTGATGCCCGGGGGGACGACCTTGCCTTGATCGATGTCTTTGGACAGTTCCGCCTTGGCGGTCAGGGCCCCCTCGTCCAGCACGCCGGAGCCGGCCGCCCGGGAGATGACGTCGCCGCCGCGGCCGCGCAGCACCACCGCACAGCCGACGGCGATCAGCGCACCGGTGATCGGCCCCACCACATACACCCAGTAACTCGTCCAGTCACCGCTGACCAGCGCCGAGCCGAAGGAACGGGCCGGGTTCATCGACGCGCCGCTGACCGGTGCTGCCCACAGGCCGGCCAAGGCGATGTAGCCGCCGACGCCGAGCGCGGCGATCGCGCCGACGTTCTGCGCCGCCGATGCGGTGCCCAAGATCACGCTCACCAGCAGCAGGGTGAGCACGATCTCCATCAGCAGCGCCTGCCAGTTCTGATACCCCGGGCCCGGCAGCGTCGCCCCCAGATGCTCAACGTTCCCGAACACCCAGCGCAAGAACAGGGCGGCCAGCGTCGCGCCGATGAACTGGATGACGATGTAGCCCGGGACGCGCTTCCACGGGAAGTCCCCGCGCAGCGCGAACGCCAGCGACACCGCCGGGTTCAGGTGCGCGCCGGACACCGCGCCCATGAACAAGATGATCGCCGTCACCATCAGGCCCGGCGCCACCACCGCCGCCGCCAGGCTGATCTGCCCCTTCCCATGCAACAGCCCCCCGCCCGCGGCGACCAGCACCAGTGCGAAGGTGCCCAGCAACTCCGAAAACAGCCGCCGCCATTCCCGGCGCGGGTCATCGAAGTCCTTACGGTCCCCGAACTCAAGGGTGAATATGTGATGCGTGCGCGGGAAGGCCGTCCCCAGCGCCGCCGGGTCCATCTGCTGGGCCGTCACGCCGCTCACTGCGCCCGCCCCCTGGCAGCCGCGCGCGTCCCCGGACCGTCCGTCCCGCTTGCAGGCACGTTGTCTGCCATATCCCAGTCCCTCGCATCAACAGCACCCCAAGAAGTTCCGCAATGAGGACCGCCAACCCGAGCTCGGCCTAGTCTCCGGCCAAGCCTTCGCCGGTCATCGCCACCCTGCGCAAAGTCTGCTGGAATCCCGCGGTCCGGCCCATACTCCTCCGCCCGCCGTCAGGCACCAGTCCAGTTGGTGGCGGGGCAAGTTCCATCCCCTGATGGGATGAAACAACTGCCGTCACCCCTCCAGAAGTCCCAGCTCACCATGCGCCCGGCCGCTGGACAGCCATTCCGCGTAGGATCTGGATTCATCCGCGCCGGGTTCCACACCACCGGGCGGCGCCTGGGCGAACACAAGCGCGGCGGTGGCCTCGAGTTCGCTGCGAAGCAGGCTGGCAGGGCCGGTCGCCTCGAATCCCAGCGTCCACCAGTGCTGGCCGCCCGTGTGGACCTCGGTGAGTTCGACCTCGCACCGCGGCTGGCCCAGCCCAGCGGCGCGCGTCACGCCCGGCCCGCTGGCCGATGAGAACCGGCTGATCCGCCGCCTCTTGCGCACCGGCCGCCAGCCGGCCGGATCACCACCGCCGGGGCTGAGTGGGCTGAACGGAAAGGACCACTTCTGCCAGAACTCCAGGCGGCCGCGGGCGCGAGCCCCCACCTCCAGGATCCCCGGGCTCCCGCGGTACACCTTCACCTCCAGCGCCCCGCCCCCGCGGACCTTCACCGACAGCCCGGGCAACCGCGGATCCAGCAGATAGATATCCTCGCGTGATTCCACCCCGGCCGGGAACCGCCCGAACCATCCGGCCACCGCAGCCCCCAGCTGGCCCGGGAAGATCCAGCGCACCTCCAGGCTGCGGACTGCTTCGGTGACCGGGCTGTCAGGCGGTTCAGCCATCATCGTCACATGCTCGTGACACTGGCCGGTGGCCAGCTACGGGCACTGCTGCCGCATGCTTGCCCTGCGCCAGGCCAGCCGGGTGCTGCGCGTGCACCATCACGAAACCGCAGGCGTGGGACCGGGTGAGCTGGTCCAGGTCACGGCGCGGCGCGTGGTGGATCGCGTTGATCAGTGTCCAGCTGGCCCAGCCGCCGGTGTGCTGGATGGTGTGGAGCGAGGCCGTTGGTTGTTGTGCGGCCGCGTCATGGTGGCCTGGGCGCGGGCACCGCTCACCGGGAAACACGGATCTCGTGCCAGAGTCCGCC
>DAITAE010000804.1:0-1821 GCA_036824445.1 Streptosporangiaceae bacterium
GCCGGCTGCGTTGCCCGCCACCAGTCCCGGAAGCGACTACGCGCAGCTGTCGCGGGCGGTGAAGCGGGCGGGCCTGCTCCGGCGGCGGCCGGTCTACTACAGCCTCAAGATCGGCCTGAACCTGGTGCTGCTGGCCGCCGGCTGGACTGCGTTCGCCGTGCTCGGGCAGTCGTGGTGGCAGATGGTGGTCGCGGTCTTCCTGGCGGTGATGTTCACCCAGACTGGCTTCATCGGGCACGACGCCGGGCATCGCCAGATCTCCGGCTCCAAGCGTGCGGACGACCTGATCGGCCGGATTCACGGCAATCTCCTAATTGGGCTCAGCTACGGCTGGTGGGTCTCCAAGCACAACCGACATCATGCCCATCCCAACCAGATCGGCCGCGACCCGGACATCGGTGGCCGGGCGATCTCGTTCGCCCCCGGCCAGATCCAGGCCCGCCACCGGTTGGGTGCCTGGCTGGGCCACTACCAGGCGTGGCTGTTCTTCCCGATGCTGCTCCTGGAAGGGCTTCATCTGCACATCGCGAGCGTGCGGGCGCTGCTGCGCCGTTCTGGCAAGGCCAGGTGGGCCGAGGCGGGCTTGCTTGCGGTTCACATCGGCGGCTATCTCACCGCGGTGTTCGTGGTGCTATCGCCCTTGCAGGCAGTGGTGTTCCTCGTTGTCCAGCAGGGCCTGTTCGGGGTCTACATGGGATCCTCGTTCGCCCCCAACCACAAAGGCATGCCCGTTGTGGGCCAGGACGAGAAGGTCGATTTCCTGCGCCGCCAGGTCCTCACCTCACGCAACATTCGCGGCAGCTTGCTCACCGACCTCGCCCTTGGCGGGCTTAACTACCAGATTGAGCATCACCTGTTCCCGTCCATGCCGCGGCCCAGTCTGCGTCACGCCCAGGCGCCCGTGCGGGCGTTCTGCGCCCAGCACGGCATTCCTTACACGCAGACAGGCCTGCTGGCCTCCTATGCGCAGGTACTGCGCCACCTCCACACCACTGGCCGGACGGCCGGCCCGGAACCGGCTGCTGACACAGCCGCCGCAGGCCCAGATGCGGCCCCTGAACCGGGCCACGCATAAGACCCTTGCGCCCCCGCGCCTGAGTTAGGCGCATACTGGTGATAATGAGCCATTACCCCGCCGGTCCCAGGCGTCACCTGGCCACCAGCCCGTTCAGCCCTCCCGACCCTGAGCCGCCTGCCGAGTGCTTCGCGGTAGGCGACAAGGTCACCCACGACAAGTACGGTCTCGGCACGGTCACCGGTGTCGATGAGGGAACCGCCCTGGTCATCGATTTCGGCTCCCACGTGCAGCGCATCCTGACACCGTCGGCCAAACTATCCAAGCTCTGAACGTGCAAAGCGCTACGCGTGGCGAGGAGAGTCAGGACAAGCCGTTGGTTTCCGGCGGTGACGGCGGGGGCCTTCCCGGCGCCCAGGTGGCAGCCGGCGGTGCTACCGCCGACCCGGTCAAGGACTACCTCAAGCAGATCGGCAAGGTGGCGCTGCTCACCGCCGGGCAGGAGGTCGAGCTGGCCAAGCGGATCGAGGCGGGCCTGTTCGCCGATCACAAGCTCGCCGAAGGCAGCGAGGTGCTGCGCCCCGGTCAGAGCATGGACCTTGAGCGGGTCGCCGAAGACGGCAGAAGGGCCAAGAACCATCTGGTGGAGGCCAACCTGCGCCTGGTCGTCTCGCTGGCCAGGCGGTATGCCGGCCGGGGGATGCTGTTCCTGGATCTGGTCCAGGAGGGCAACCTGGGCCTGATCCGTGGCGTGGAGAAGTTCGACTACACCAAGGGCTACAAGTTCTCCACGTACGCGACCTGGT
>DAITAE010000300.1:0-6154 GCA_036824445.1 Streptosporangiaceae bacterium
GCCACGATCATGTTCTCCATGACCGTCAGCCGGGAGAAGACCCGGGTCAGCTGGAAGGTCCGGCCAATCCCCAGCGCGAAGACCTTGTCCGGGGCCAGGCTGGTGATCTTGGTGTCGTTCAGGTAGACGTCGCCGCTGTCCACCCGCCCGTAGCCGGTGATCATGTTGAACAGGGTGGTCTTCCCGGAGCCGTTCGGCCCGATCAGCCCGGCGATGCTGCCCCGCTCGATCTCGATCGAGCAGTCGCTGAGCGCCTGCACGCCACCGAAGGCCTTCGAGACGCCCTCGGTCCGCAGCAGCGCCATGCTCACACCTCCCGCTGCGCCGTTCCCGGCTGTGTGTTCCGTCCGCTAGGTCAGCTGCTCGTCCACACCTCTTTCTGGGGGATGATGCTCGTGGAAGGCGCTCCCGCGCTGGACAGTACCTGCACGAAGTTGCTGACCGGCTGCCACTGGAAGACGAAGCTGACGGCCTTGGTGTTCTGGCCGCTCGGCTGCTTGGCGACGTACCGGTCCCACGAGGCTGGTCCCTGGACGGTGTCGATCACGACGCCGCTGTGCAGGAAGTCGATGATCTTGGCCTGGCTGAGGCCGGCGCTCTGGACCGCGTCGGCCATGACCTGGCCCGCCGAGTACGCCTCCGCCACGTCCGCGTTGATGTCCGAGGTGGTGCCGCCGTACCGGGCGATGTATTCCTGCACCATCACGTGGCTCAGCGCGTCCGAGAAGCCGCCGTACCAGCCGTCCGGGACCATGATCCCGTTGGCGTTGCTGGGGGGGCTGATCGCTTTGAGGAACGCCTGGCCCTGGTCCGGGCCGGACGTCGCGATGAGCATGCGCGGGTTGAACCGCAGCTTCTTGAACTCGTTGATGAACGCCGACACGGTCGGCACGTCCACCGACCCGATGACGACGATCTGCGGGTTCTGCGCCGCCACCTGGCGGGCGTCGGCCGCGAGTGCCGCCGGGGAGGTGTCCGTATACGGCGCGCTGGCGTTGCTGTAGACGGTGGTGACCCCGGCCTTCTCCAGGCTGGCCTGCGCGGTTTTGACCGGCGGGTCGGCGAACTGGTCGGCCACCATCGCGTAGGCGGCGGTCCTCGGGCGGCTGCCGAGCGGCAGTTCCGCGACCCAGTCGGCGAACGGCACCAGCTGGTTTGCCACCGGCGCGCTGACGCCGAACAGGTTCTTCAGGCTCGCCGCGTACACCGTGGGCGCGGTGCCGGACCCCTCCACCATCGCGTACCCGTATTTGTGGGCCACCCGGGCCGACGGAAGCGTGAGCAGGGAGGAGAACGGCCCCAGGGTCAGGTCGACGTGATCTTGTGTGATCAGCGTCTTGTAGTTCCTTGCGGCGGTGTTCGGGTCGCTGTTGTCGTTGAGAACGACGAGCTTGACCGGGCGCCCCAGCAGCCCGCCGTGGCTGTTCACGTCGCTGGCCCACAGCTGGTAGCCGCGCAGGCTCGCCTCGCCGTCAGCCTTGAAGTCACCCTTCAGGGAGACGGAAATGCCGACCCGGATGGGGGTGCCGCTGGGACCGGCGGTGGTGCCGGTGTCGGGGGTGCCGGTGCTACCGATGCCACAGGCGGCCACGCTCGCGGTGGCAACGACGACCGCGATTCGCGCGGCGGTGACGCTGAGGTGGCTCATAGGCCTTTCCTTCCTTGCGCCCAAGCGTGCGCGGGCAGCGCGGCGCGCGGGCCCGCGCACGCGGCGGGTCAGCCGTTGCCCCGGGGGGCTTCGGGCTGACGGCTGCCACCGGGCCGGTCGCGCCGGCCGGCAGCACCTGGATAAAGTTGGGGCCGCTCCGCTACCGGCAGACGGGAGCCGCGGTGTTCATGCCTGCGCTGCCGGGCGTCGCCGGCCCCTGCACAGTCTGCAGCGTAACGCCGCATGTGCGGGCGGTTGACGGCTTTCGTGTGGCTCGTGCTCTCGGCCGCGCTGACCGCGGCGCGGGAGACCGGGCCCCGGCGCGGCGCTGGCGCCATCCTCACCCCTAACAATCGTTTGCAGGCACAGCCTGGCCCACCCGCGCCGCGGGTGTCAATGCCATGTGCCCAAGCTGTAACCTCGGCAACCGCACGGGGGCGGACGGGGCCGGACGGCAGGCCGCGCAACCGTGTGCGGCAGCTACCCAGCTTGGCCGGGTGGCGCCGTCGAGCCCCGGACGACCAGCTCCGGGGTCAGATAGAGCACCTTGACCGGGCCGCCCTGACCTGCGATCCGCTCCAGCAGCAACTGCGCCGCCTCGGTTCCCAGCTGGTAGTGGGGGAAGCGGATGGTGGTGAGCGGCGGCCGCAGCCGGTCGATGAACGGCATGTCGTTGAAGCCGACCACCGACATGTCCGCCGGGCAGTTCAGGCCCATCTCCTCGAGCGCGGCCAAGCAGCCGATCGCCAGCATGTCGTTGCCCGCGGCCACGGCTGTGCATCCCGTCCGGCGCTCCAGCAGCGCCCGGGTGCAGCGCAGCCCCTCCTCGATCGAGAACGCCTTCGCGGTGACGATCAGGTCGGGATCGGGGACGAGCCCGTGCGCCTCCATCGCCGACACAAAGCCCTGATAGCGGCTCAGCCCGGTCGACACCTCCTGCGGGCCGGCGATGTGGGCGATCTTCTTGTGCCCCTCGGCGGCCAGGTGCGCGACCGCGATCCGCATCCCGCGCTCGTTGTCCACCGACACCGAGGGCAGGCTGTGATCGGCCGCCATCCGGTTCATCAGCACTACCGGCAGGCCCGCGCGCGCCGCGTCGGCAAGGAGCGGGTCGCTCAGATGCGCGGTGGCGAGCACCATCCCGTCCACGTGACGGGCACGCATCTGCTGGAAGACGAGCCGCTCCCGCTCGTCGTCGCCGTCGGTGTTGCCGATCAGCGCGACGTATCCGGCGGCCGCGAGCCGGTCTTCCAGCGCGCGCACGATCGGCGGGAACAGCGGGTTGGTCAGGTCCGGGATGAGCACACCCACGGTATGGGAACGGCGGGTCCGCAGGCTCCGCGCCACCGGGTTGGGGTGGTACCCGAGGGACTCGGCCGCGTCGAGCACCCGGCGCGCCGTGTCCTCCTTGACCAGCAGCCGGGTCTCCGGGTTCAGCGCTCGCGAGGCCGTGGCAGGGTGGACGCCTGCCCGCGCCGCGACGTCCCGCAGAGTCACCGTGCGATCGGTCATCGGCACCTCGCTCCGCTCTGTGCGCGCGAGGCGACTCCCCTCCCGCCGACGGATGTCTTAGTCGATGTTACCCATCGATACACACGATTGCCCGTTCTCACGGGCCGGCCCTCTTCGTCAGGCCCGCACGTCTCGCACCGGCACCGGGGCCGCCCGCGCCGGTGCCACAGCGCCGGGCCCGCCCATCAGGTACACCACGGAGATCACGAGGACGGCAGCCATCACGGCCAGCAGGAGCCGGTAGTCAACGACCGCGACGAGGGCCGCGCCGAGGGCGATCGAGGCCGTCTGCGGCACGGTGACGGCGATCGTGAGCGCCGCGTCGACCCGGCCAAGCAGGTCGGCCGGGGTCCGGTGCAGGCCCTGGCCGACCACGGTGCGTTGTCCCCGACGGTGGACAGCACCTGGCCGACCAGGTAGAAGCGGGCGTCCCGGTGCGCCAGCAGCGTGCGCACGTCAGCCGCGTCCTGTCGGCCCGCCGCTGGCACCGGCCAGATCGGGGACCTGGCGTCCCAGCACGACCACCTCGAAGGGCACGGCGCCGGCCGGCCGGCGGGACGCGTCGTCCACCCGGTCACCGAACCTGCCGACGAGGCCCGCCCAGTCGGCGGCGAGCTGGCGCGCCTCGTCACCGGTCAGGTACGTGCGCACGCCGAAGGCCTCCGGCCCGTCCAGGAACACGCCGGGCAGGGCGGTCTTCTGGGCGGGCTGGGCGCCGCTCTGGTGGCCGGGGGCTGTGCGCCGTACCGCCAGCAGTCCCGCTGTCAGCAGCCGTGCCAGGCGAGCCGGTTTCGGCTGGCGCAGCTGCGCGGCCAAGTGCCGCCGCTCCGCCTGCCGGTGCATTTCCGTGCGGTGCTGCTCGCCGTAGCGGCGGGAGATCTCGGGGTGCATGGCTGCCTCCGTAGGACGTGGGAAGGACGGGCTATTCCTCGGGGTCTTCGGTGGACGCTGAGCCGCCATCACCGGTGGCCGGGCCCGGCCATCCGGCCAGGTGCAGCAGCGGGTAGCTGAACAGCAGCGTCTCGATGGGCATCGCGCCGTCCGGGCGGCGTTCCGGGTGATCCAGCCGGTCTTCGAAACGCCGGTACAGGCGCTCAACCTCGGCCCCGAACTCGCGCGCCTCTTCCGGGGTCATGTAAAGGATGTACTCCGACTCGGTCGGCAGGCCGCTGTGCCGCCACTCGGCAGGCCAGGAACGACGCCGCGCGAGCGCGGAGCGCGCCCGTTCCATGATCCTGTCCACCCAGAACTGGCCGAGCTCTTCGGCCGCGACCGCCGCGCCGGGATCCTCCTGCTCGGTGGTGATATGCAGCGCGGTGTGGGCCCGGCGCCACGGCCGCTCCCGGCCCTTGCCGCCTCCCGCCTCCACCACGTACCCGTACTTGCCGAGCGTCCGGAGATGGAAGGCGCAGTTCGCGGGGCTCTCGCCCAGCAGTTCGCTGGCCTGGGTCGCGGTCAGTGTGCCGGTGTGCACCAGCGCCTCGAGCAGGGCGATCCGCACCGGGTGGGCCAGCGCCCGCATGGCCCGTGCATCGGTGGGCCTGAGCGTGTCCGTGGCACCCTCGGCGGGCAGCTCGGGCACGGTGCCGCCCGCGGACGGCCCGGGCGCCTGGCGGGCAGCAGACGCCGCATCCGGCTCGCGGCCCGAAGTATTGGAAGACATGTTTCGAAACACTACGCTCGAAACAGTTCTTTTGACAAGACCCCCGACGGCATTTTCTCCCCGCGCGTCCCGATGTGGTGCCCGGCTGCGCTCCCCCGCACGCCCCGTCCCGCCCCGCATGCCGCCGGCCCCGCGCGCGCCCTTTCCGCTCCGCGTGCTCCCCTTCGCCCCGCGGCCACCGTGCGACGATGAAGCCATGCGTATCACCGGCGCCGAGCCGACCGCCCTGTTCGCGGGGACGCACGCCCGCCCGCTGCAGATCATGCGGGTAACGCTGGCGGGCGGGGAACCAGACGCGGCACCGGGCCCCTCGGGCCGGGGCCAGGCCGGCCCGGTAACCGTCCGGGTCGAGGGCACGGGGGTCAGCACGCCCCATCCGTTGCGCATCGATGGCCTGGAACCCGGCGGCAGCCGGACCGCCGAGGTGCCGGTCGCCGTCGCCGCCCCGCACGGTCCCGGCAGCACGCTGCCGGTGCTGGTCATCGCCGAGAGCCCCGCCGCCCGCGCGCAGCGCGACGCGATGCTCACCGCCGCCGAGCCGGGCTGGACGATCTGGATGGTCAGCCACTTCCACTACGACCCGGTGTGGTGGAACACACAGGGCCAGTTCACCCAGACCCGGCTGCTGCTGCCCGGCGAGGACGGCAAGCTTCCGGAGGTCCGCACCGCCTTCGAGCTGGTCCGGCTGCACCTCGACGCGGCCCTGGCCGACCCCGACTACAAGTTCGTGCTGGCCGAGATCGACTACCTCAAGCCCTATTTCGACACCCACCCGGAGGACCGGGCGGACCTGCGGGCGCTCATGGCGCAGGGCCGGATCGAGATCGTCGGCGGCAACTACAACGAGCCGAACACCAACCTGACCTGCGCCGAGTCCACCATCCGCAACGCCGTCTACGGGATCGGCCACCAGCGCGACGTGCTCGGCGGCGATCCGCACAGCGCCTGGATGCTGGACGCGTTCGGGTTCGACCCGGGGTATCCGGGCCTGATGGCCGCGGCCGGGCTGACCTCGTCGGCCTGGGCGCGCGGCCCCTACCACCAGTGGGGGCCGTGGCGCACGGTCGGCGACAACACGCGGATGCAGTTCCCCAGCGAGTTCGAGTGGATCTCACCGGACGGGAACGGCCTGCTGACCAGCTACATGGCGAACCACTACGGGGCCGGGTGGGGCATCCACCAGGCGCCCGACCTCGCCGCGGCGCAGGCGGAGGCGCTGGGCCAGCTCGCCACGCTCGCCCCGGTCGCCGCCACCCGCAACGTGCTGCTGCCGGTGGGCGCCGACCACGTGATCCCGGCCCGCTGGGCCACCGCCCTGCACCGCGACTTCG
>DAITAE010000301.1:0-6152 GCA_036824445.1 Streptosporangiaceae bacterium
TGGCGCTCGTCCCCGCTCGGCCGCGGTCTTCTGGTCGGCTGCTTGGCCCCGCTCCGCTGCGGTATCGGGTCCCGCTGCTGGTCTCCGCTCGGCCGTGGTCTCCTGGCTTGTTCCAGTTCCCGGTTCCGCCGCGATCTCCCGATCTGCCGCTGCCCCTTGATATCTGATGGTCCCCCGGCCCGCGGCGGGACCCAGGTCTGTGGTGGCGCGGTGGCCCACTGGCTCTTGCCTCGACGTATGGCTCCCGCCAGCCGGGGCGTGCCCCTTATTCGCCGGAGGGTGCTGTTCATCTCGTGGCCCGTCGCTGCCTGGAGACTCGTCGCCCGGCCCACTGTCACAGGACCCGCCGCCCGGCCCGTCGTCGGTCGGCTGCGGCGGGCCGGGAGCCCCGGGATCCTCCTGGGGTGGCGGGATGAAGGGAAGCGTGTTCAGGAGTAAGCCGATGAAGACTTGGGCGCGCAACAGATCGATGCCACCACCGGCACCTGCTGCCTTCATGGCTTGCGCGAGAGCGGTGACCCGCGCCATTGCGGTGACCGCCTGGCCACCGGGAAGTTTGTGACCAGCCAGCGTCGCGGTTCCTTCGGAGTCCCCATACAGCCCGACGCTGGCTTGCCGCTCGGCTTGCTGACGTCGGCGTTCGGCGGCCGCGGGATCCACGCTGATGACTGCCGCCGCAGGACGGCTCGGAGTTGTCCGAGCGTCAGCCGACCCGCGTTCGCAAGCACCTTGTCCTCGACCGCCGATACGTCGGCCTCGTCCGGAACACTTGTGGCCTCCGCGATCAGCCGGGCACGTGAGAGGTCGATGGCGCCCTGGGAGAGCGCCGCCAAGGTGCGGGGCAGACGCCAGTTCAGCGTGACGGCGAGATCTGCCCAGATCTCGGCGCCGAAGCGTGACATCCTCAGGGCGAGCCCTACCTCAGCAACTGCTGCCTCGGATATCCGGTCGGGTCGGCCATCTGGGCCCACGCCGACCGAGCCGTCGCGGGCCGCCGCGCGAGCCGCCATCTCCGCGATCGTGGCTAACTCCCCAGCAGTGGCCCACGCCGCCAGCCTCCGCCATGCATCTGCCATTCCAGGTAGAGCGAACGTGTCCTGGCTTCCGGGGGTGGCGCTGGCCAGCCAATTGGCCAGCGCCGGCCCGGGCGACAAGTCCTCAACTATGCGTCCGACGATCTCATCCAGAGGCTGCCGCTCGTCGGCAATCCGTCCCACAAGCTCACCCAAAGGCTGCCGCTCGTCGGCCTCCTTGACGTCGGTGCCGTCGGGCGGCTCGTGCGCAGCGCGCGGGATCTGCCCCGGACCCCGTTCGCGCAACCAGGTGAGGGCTACGAAGCCAGGTGGGTCCAAGGCGAAGCTGCCGGCTGATCCAGCCCGTTCCGCAGGGGATCCGTATCGGCCAGACATGGCAGAGGTCCGCTTGGTGATGGCGTTTGCTGGCACTGGCGCACCTCTCGGCCGATGAACGATCGTTATATGAATAGAGTATCGACTATCTCTGACAGTTTGCATATGATAGAAAAAAAGTTCGATTTAATCCGTCTAAGTAGTCCTAGACCTACGGCCTAGTGGACGGGCGCTGTTTCTTCCACGCGCTAAGCGCCGCTCTGCCCATGGCGTCATCGCTTGCGTGCCCGGTAACGCAGCGCGCCGCGGCGTTGTATGGCTGCTGCGTGGCGTATCCGATGACGGCGTGTCCTGGCTCAGCGTGCCTGCGGCTTGGGACGCCTGTGGCTCAACCTGCCCGGCGGCTCAACCTGAAGCGTGACCCGGCGTGCCCGGCAGTCGGGCATGTCCGACGGCCGACCGAGCCCGGCAGCTGGGCATGCCCGGTGGCCCAACGTTCCCGGCAGCGCGCGGGCCCGATGGCCCGGCGGGCTCATGCGCCCACCGTGCCCATGTGCCCGAGGGCTCTGCTGCGGACACGCGGCTCACAGGAGGCGCAACTGGCGATCCACGGGACGGCGAGGCTTGGGCGGGGAGGCGCGGGACAGCAAGGTCTGCGAGATCGCGGCCAGGAATGGTGACGGTCCGGCCGTGATCACCGTGCCATGCCGACGGCGCCTGGCGGCACTGGTGAGGAACAGATGCGTCCGCGCCCGGGTCATGCCGACGAACAGCAGGCGCCGCTCCTCGGCTGGGTCCGGGTCCGACCGGGATGAAGAGCCGTTGCCGCCGACCCCGCCGCCCCCGCCATCAGCTTGGCGAGCGCCGGCCCCGGGCAGCCAGAGTGGCAGCAGGCCGCGTTCGCATCCGGCGAGGAACACGGCGCCGAACTCCAGTCCCTTAGCGGCATGCAGCGTCAGCAAGGTGATCGCGTCGGCGCGCGGGTCAAGTGCGTCGGCCTCGGCGCCCAACGCGATCTCGGTCAAGAACCGTTCCAGGTCGGCGCCGCACCTGCGGGCAAGCGGAGCCAGAACCTCGCCCGCCGCGAGGACATCAACGGCGATCGCCCGGTCGGTGGTGCTGCGGTCGGTGAGCCTTCGCACCGCTGCCGCCAGCCAGTTGGCGACCGTACCGGCACGGCCATCTCCGTGGACCGGATCGGCCAAGCACATCTCGCGGACGATTTCCGGCACCGCCGTGCGCCGCTGCAGCAGGTCATGTGAGCGCTTCTGGAACGGGAGCCCGGCCCGGGTCAGCGCCTGCCCGAGCGGGCCGGCCTGAGCATCCGTGCGGTACAGGATGGCGATGTCCGCCAGGGCTAGACCCTGCGCTGCGTGCCCGTCCGCTCGGCCGGTATCCAGAGAATGGAACGACGACCCGCCAAGCAGCCGGTCGATGGCCTCTGCGATCCAGGCCGCCTCGCCCCGCTCATCGTCGGCCTCATGCACCTTGATGGTCGCCGCGGGACCTACCTGTCCTGCCGATCCCACCTGGCCCGCCGAGCCCGCCTGTCCCGCTGATTCCGCCTGTCGCGCTGAGCCCACCTGTCCCGCTCGGCCTGCCAGCCGCGCCCCAGCCCTGGGCCGCTCCGGCGCGGGCGCCGTCGCGCGCAGAACTCGGCCGGGCAGCAATGTGGATGGCGCGATGGCCTGGAGCGCACCCGCGAGGATGACCGGGGCCGACCGGTAGTTGCGTGTCAGCTGCACCCTCGTGGCTCCGGGGTAGTCCTCGGCGAAACGCAGGAAGAAACCCACATCCGCGCCGCGGAAACCATAGATGGCCTGATCGGGGTCACCGATGACGGTGAGCCCTGAGCCATCCCCGCTCAGCAGGCGGAGCAGGGCGTACTGGCTGGCGTCGATGTCCTGGTACTCGTCAACGCTGACCAGCGGCCAGCGCGCGCGCAACCCCGCCGCCAGCGCGGGGTCCTCGCCCAGCAGCCTCACCGGCAGGTCCACCAGGCCGTCGAAGTCCACGAGGTCGCAGGACGCCAGGGCCTTGCCGAACTCTGCCCGGCGTTCTGGATCGGCTGCCGCGGCCGCGAGCAGCTGCCGGGCACCGCGCTGCGAGCCCGCGATCTCGGCCGCGACGCCAAGCCGGGCAGGCTCGTCTGCGATGCCGAAATCGCGGGTCAGACCCGCACGGGCGGCATGCTCCCGGAGGATCATCAGGCCAAGTCCGTGGAAGGTGGTGACCGTCAGCCGGGCGGCTTGCGCCGGGACCAGCCCCTCCAGCCGCTCGCGCATCTCCCGGGCCGCCCGGCGGGTGAAGGTGAGGGCGAGGCAGGCCTCGGGTGCCGTGCCGCGTTCGGCTACCTGCGCGGCGATGCGGTAGGTGAGCGTGCGCGTCTTGCCCGTGCCAGGCCCCGCGATGATCATCAAAGGCCCGGCCGCCTCCGCGGCTGCCCGCTGATCAGGGTCGAGCCCGTCGAGCAGGGATCCCGCAGCGTTACGTTTTGTATGCGAAACG
The DNA here is from genome assembly GCA_036824445.1 of Streptosporangiaceae bacterium. Classification (GTDB taxonomy): domain Bacteria; phylum Actinomycetota; class Actinomycetes; order Streptosporangiales; family Streptosporangiaceae; genus UBA9676. The sequence continues at coordinate 3,858 of DAITAE010000301.1, forward strand.
CCTGGCGGTGCCGGCTCGGCTGCCTTCTGCTCGGCGCGCTGGGGGCCGGCCATTTCGTGATCGCTTTCGGGGACCGGGCCGGTGCCCGCCGTCGGCACGTCGAACAGGGGGCTTGCAGGCAGGTCGAACAGCGAAGCCGACAGGGTCAGCTCCTCCGGGCGCATCAGCCGGATCACGCCGTATTCGCCGTCGTAGCCGGCGTCCTTGATGACCTCACCACGGCGCAGCCGGGCGACCGCCTCCCCGAGGAGGCTGCCTCCGGCCCGGCGCAGGTCGGCCACGTCGGTATCGCAGAGGATGCGCAACTCGGGGCCCAGAGCGGCGACAAGCCGGTCCACCTCAGCGATGACTTTTTTGCTCTTGGGGCCGGTGCCGGAGATCTCGCCAACGATCTCCGGCAGAGATACCAGGTTGATGAATCCCGCTGCCCCGGCAGGCTGCTGGTCCGGTGGTCGGTCGGCCAGTTCCGATACCCGGTGCAGCACGCCAATCGTGAGCGGCTTGCCGCAGCCTGGACAGGTCCCGGAGTGTGCATTCGTTTGGCCGGGCTCGAACCGGATCCCGCATTTGCGGTGCCCATCCAGGTGGTAACGGCCGCCCTCCGGATGGAAGTTGATGGTCCCGGCGAGTCCCGAGCCGGTGCGCAACGCCTCCGCCATTGCGAAGTAGTCCAGTCCCGTGCTGAATGTGGTCGCCTCCCTACCGATCATCGGCGGTGAATGCGCGTCGGAGTTGCTCACAAGCCGGTACCGATCCAGCGCGGAGCACATCCAGTTCATCGGTGGATCAGATGACAGACCGGTCTCGACCGCGAAGACATGGTCGGCAAGATCGAGGTAACAGTCGGCCACCGCGTCGAACCCCGATTTGGATCCCAGAACGGCGAACCACGGCGTCCAGATGTGCGCGGGCACTAGGTAGCACCCCGGCCCGGCGTTCAGCGTGATCTCCAGCAGGTGGCACGAGTCGAGGCCGAGGATGGGACGTCCGTCGGACGCCAGATTCCCGATCTTGGAGAGCGCGGCGGTGATCGCTCCCGCCGCCTCGAATGTGGGGGCGTACAGCAGGTGGTGGACCTTCCTGGTCACGCCGTCACGTTTGTAGATGGTGGAGATCTCGGCCGAAAGCAGGAAGCGCACCTGCGGGTCGCAGCTGGCGGGCGTGGTCCGCTCCAGCTCCGACTGCAGTCCTGGGCGGAGACGAAGCAGGCCCGGCTCGGCCGGCTCGAGTGACTCGGCGAGTTCGGCGGCCCATGCCGGGTGGGTGAAGTCGCCGGTACCGACCACCGCGACGCCCTTGCGCGCCGCCCACCAGGCCAGCGTCCCGGCGTCGCAGTTCTTGCTGCAAGCGCGGGAGAAGCGCGAGTGGATGTGCAGGTCCGCGTGAAACATGTCGCTCGATACTGTCACGCCGGAGGGGGCCTGGACCCGGTTCGCGCCCTAAGCGCCCCGGCGCGTCGGCCTTCACCGTTCCGCGCCCATTCCACCGCTCCTGATGCTAACTCCGCGCCCCGTGCGCACTCCGGCGCTCCGGGCGCGCCCGGCGCTCCGGGGCCCGCCGTCGGCGCGCGCCTGCCGCTGCGGGCGGCGCCCTGCTCGCGGGCGTGTCAGGGTGATCTGGGTTCAGTCGGCTGGATGGGGAGACGTGGGTCCAGCCAGCCGGAGGGAGGCCGGGGTCCAGTCAGCCGGCGGGATGGGTGACAATGCCAGGAGGGACAGCGACAGGCCGAACTCGACCGGGAAGGAGGCCCGGCATGCGGGATCTGGCGGCACTGACCCCCCCTCTGGTTGTGTGCGGCGCCTTCCTGTTGGGGGTCGTCCTCTTCCTCCGGCGACAGCTGGGCGCTGGGAACCGGTCCGCGGATCGGGACGCCGAGACAGATATTCCTGACGACGGCAGTAATGCCGATACCGATGATCCCAAACCAGCTGATCCCAAAGCAGCGTCGTCGGGTGATCGCGGTATGTAAGTTCGGTAGACCGAACTCTCGACGCGGGATGTACGATAGACTATCCCGCCCCGATTGATGACAGCCCATAAGGGGCGCGATTACGGAGAGTTACCTGAATCTTCGTTATCGTATCCCGGCTTGCCCATGGTGAACTAGTTAGCGAATCCCGGGGGCCCGAATTGTCAAACACAAGAGTCTTGGTATATGTTTGGCACCCAATAAATAGAAGCTCCAGCGGAAGGGCTGGCTCCCATGGCTCAGAAGACAGTGGTGACGGTCGTGTGTGACCTTCCACATGACGGCGAGGTCGAGGGGACGGAGACGGTTTCGTTCGCCTTTGACGG
>DAITAE010000805.1:0-1816 GCA_036824445.1 Streptosporangiaceae bacterium
GAGGCCATCGCCTCCCGGTAGGCCCGCACCGACGCCAGCGTCGCCGCTTGCGCGTCCGCCTTGGAGAACCCGTTGTTGCGCGCCGCGATCTCAAAGCTCGCCGCCATCCGCTTCACGTCGTACTCGAACGGCCCCGGCAGAGTCTCGTCGAAGTCGTTCACATCGAACAGCAGCACCCGCTCGGGCGAGGCGAACGCGCCGAAGTTCGACAAGTGCGCATCCCCGCATAGCTGGGTCTCCAAGCCGGCCACCGGCGTCCCGGCGAGATCCGCCGCCATGATCCGCGCCGCGCCCCGGTAGAAGGTGAACGGTGAGACCATCATCCGGCCATGGCGGACCGGCACCAGGTCCGGCTCGCGGGTGGCGTCCTGCTCCTCCAGCAGGGCGACTGGGTCCGGGCGGTCCGCGGCAGCCTTCCACTTCGTATGGCTTGACAGCTCCGCCCGGTCCCGGGCCTCCAAACCCTTGGCTTTGCGATCGTCGACGCTCGGATGCGCGATCTTCCGCACTGCCATCCGGCCCACCTCCCATTCCGATCCTGGTGCCGTCCGCCACCCAGCCGCGAGCTTGCTCCCGTAGGCGGCCATAGCCGGACGACCCGGGCGCTGAGAGACGGCCAGTCCTCCTCGTACGCGCCCGCTGACCTTCAGCCTGCCGTGCCGTGGCCGACCGGGCATCACCCAACAGGGATGAAACCCGGCGCGACCGCAAGATGAACGCGGTACACCACGCGGTGGCGGAAAGCCACGGATCGAGGCCGTGGCCGGTGCCTTCCAGCCGGGCAGCGGGCGCGGTGCGGCCTGGCTCTGCTGGGTTGACTCCTCCCGGGCCTGGCTCATCATGAAGTATGGCGACCGAGCCGAAGCCGGCCGACCAGCCCGCGATCGAACTGGTACCGGCCGCCCAGCGGGGCGAACCGTGGTGGCCGGTGGCCCTGGCGATCATCGTCGTAGCGGGCCTGCATGTGATCCTGCCGGGCCGGTATCGCGTCCAGCCCGCATGGGTGGTCCCGGCCGTGCTGCTCGTGGCGCTGGCCGTGCTGATCGCCGGGGACCCGGGCCGCATTGACCGGCAGAAGACCTGGCTCCGGGTCATCACCGGCCTGGTCATCGGGGTCATAGCGGCGGCGAACCTGCTGGCCGCCCTCCGCCTGGTCGTGGACATCCTCACCAACAACAGGCTCTATGCGCACAACCCGGGCGGCCTGCTCGCCGTTGGCGGCGTGATCTGGGTGACGAACGTGGTCGCGTTCGGGCTGTGCTACTGGGACCTCGACCGCGGCGGTGCCGCCGCCCGGGCGCACCATCCCGACCGGAACCCGGCATTCGTCTTCCCGGAGATGCAGCATACAGACTATGCAGGCACCGCCTGGGTGCCGCGGTTCATCGACTACCTGTCGCTGGCCTTCTGGACCGCCATGGCCTTCAGCCCTACCGACGTGTCAGCGATCAAGCCATGGGCCAAGCTCCTCATGATGCTCGAAGCGGCCGGGTCGATCGCCCTGGCCGCGCTCGTGATCGCCCGTGCCATCAACATTCTCTAGGCGCCCTGGTCCGTGGCCGACGGCGGCAATCAGGGTGTCGCCGGCGGCGTCACGTGCCCAGGCCGCCCGGCGCCCGCCGCATCGAGGTCGGGGTCGGGCGTCTCGCCGCTGGCTGCGAGCTGATGGGTCAGCCGGGTGAGGAGCGCGACAAGCCGCGGGTGCTGCTCGGGATTCCAGTCGGCGGCCAGGCGTGCTATGGCGTCGTGGCGGGCCCGGAGCAGCTTGTCGAAGGCATGCTGGCCCGCCTCGGTGAGCGGCACCGGCCCGGTCGGG